>JAAERC010000646.1 GCA_024230695.1 Candidatus Zixiibacteriota bacterium | reverse complement strand
TATATCATTGGGAAAATTTAAGGTAAACCTATTAATGTTTAGGAAGGACATGTTCATTATGCTAAGAATTCTGACAGTACTTATGGTTGTCGCGCTTCTGTTAATTAGCGGATGTGCCAGCAAAGGGTATGTCGATCAGAAGATGGCAGAAGCTAAGGCAGTTAGTGATGCACAAATCTCAGAATTAAAGGCTCAGGCGGCTCTTAATTCGGACGACGTAAAAAAACTGCAAACTCTTGCCAGCGATCTCTCCGATAAAACTGATTTGGCCCTGAATCAATCAAAGGGTTTTGAAAATTATCAGGTTATCTGGGAAGGTGTCGTCAACTATGATTATGACAGCGCTGAATTAACCGATCTGGCCAAAGATAATTTGGAAGGTCTTGGAATGAAAATGACCGATTATGCCCGCTCACTTTTGGAAGTTGTGGGACATACCGATCAATCCGGATCGGCCAAATATAATCTGACCCTCGGTGAAAAAAGATCAGCCGCAGTCAAAAAATATTTGATTGACCAGTATGGTATTGCTCTGTATCGTATGTTCACCGCCAGTCATGGCGAAACCAAACCAGTTGCTCTTCCAGACGAAAAGGATGCATATTCTAAAAATCGTCGCGTGACATTGACTCTTTGGGGTGAATTAAAATAAATTATTAAATAAAATAATTTGATAAAAGCGGAGCCTTTTGGCTTCGCTTTTTTTATGGTCAGATCATTCGAATTTAAATATTAGACCAGCGGTCTCAAATCTGGCTCTTACTCGGATCGTATCAGTCCCAATTGCCATAGTTTCCGCCAACTTAATAGAATCAAGTGATCCTGAGTCATAGATAGTATTATTATTTGCATCTAAAAAACCACTCAATATATATTTCCCGGGCGGTAACATAGCTTTGAATTGATTATTTATTACTTCCTGAGAATATTGCTTCTTGTCAGAAATATCAAAGAAAGTTATACGAGGTGTTGAATTGGAATCAATCGAATTACCGTATTCCACTTTCCCGGATGCCTCCCCCAGAGAATCAATATTATAGGTACTAAACATATATACGGAAATTGAATCTCCAAAAACGTTTCCGGCCATATCAAAGAAATTGCTTTCATCAACGACAACAAAATATTCTTTTCCCCACTCGGGGTTATCAAGGGTTACTCCCAACCGAAAATCATCTTTCCAGTTTATAGCCATATCTATTTGGATATTATCGTTGTCATATATTTTTACCGAACTATCTTTGTCAATAGTACTATTCATTGGCTCAGAAAAGCCGATTTCAAAACTATTATTTTCCGGGAAAATAGTTTTCTTATTAACCGAGCAATATTCAATTTTTGGTCCAACAGTATCAGGATTTATTTGAACGGAGAACTCAGGACCTTCGACAAACAATGAATCCTTGCCAAGAATTTTAAGCAATGTATCACCGATTTTTAGATTGTATGAACCATTGGAAATACTATCATAATACAAACTAAAAACTGACATATTTTCATCATTAGATTCTCTAACAGATTTTGCAGTGATAGATTTATCTGGGCTACTATCCATAATCAAAAATATCTGACCCAGATTTTCATGAATTGTTCGACATGAAATATTTTTTGAGAATCTAAGTTTCACCAAATTATCGGGAGTAAACGTTGAAGAAATTATTGATACGGTCGTTGTGTCCACTGAGGTCATATTTATTACAAGTGCTGGAAATTGCCTAGTTTCATCTATAACAACAAATCGATCAGTCAGTCCAAATATTTCAGACGGATAATTCAGAAACTGGTTTTTAATAATATCGCCAAATGCCAATACAAAATATTTACCATCTGGCAGGTAATTAAACTCAAATTCACCATCTTTTCCTGATTGGGTCAAGTATGGTGGATATAACGAATCTGAAACCAATATTGAATCTAAAAGCGAATAGTCATATAATCCAATTGTAATCCCTGCTGTCGGCTTATTTTCCTGAATCACTAGACCTTTGATGCTCCCATCAGCGATAGTCTCCCCCGTCGAAAATGCAAAGGAAAAAGATTCTTCTAATTTATTACCACGCAAGTCTTTCATCTCTGTTCCAATTGAAATTACATAGGTAGTATTTGTTTTAAAATAATTGGGCAGTGTTATTAATAAAATAGTCTTTTTCCATGAATACTTTACTTCGCCATCAGGTCGAGGAGTAATAAATATTGCTTCTTCGACATCCTGTGTAGCAATTCTTTCGGAAAATGTGATGGTTATTTGATTTCCTATTGGTGCGTTAACCATCCCTGATATTGGCATTGTCGAGCTGATAGTAGGTGCTGTTTCATCCCGGGGACCGCCGGGAGGACCTGAAACCTCGGCGCATGATATTAATAAAGTAACAATAGAAATAAGTATAACTGAAAAAAGCCTGAATGTCAGACAGGAAATCACTGATATAATTT
>JAAERC010000645.1 GCA_024230695.1 Candidatus Zixiibacteriota bacterium | reverse complement strand
TTTGACTTTTTTGGAGATATTTTTTTAATTGAATTATCATAATATTTATATCTGTTAATTGGTTTTATTTTAGAATATTGTTTTTTACCTTTTCCGTTCTTTATTTGGCTTACGCAGACATTCAAATGCTGTAAAAATTAAACATATATAAAAATATTGTTCTGTCAATAGCCTGACTGAATAAATATATATATATAGAAAAGCGGTTATTTATAAAAAAATGATTAATCTGGAAAGCTTTTGATAAAAAAATAAAGGGACCGCATGAATAATACGATCCCCTTAAAATTTACAATATTTATAAATATTATTTACGTCTTTTTCTAAGAGCGGCTAACCCAAGAGAACCAATTCCAAAAAGTAATATTGTTGATGGCTCAGGTACTGTTGATACCGTTGATCTTTCGTCCGGATTGTTGTTTAATCCGCCATAATTGGGATCAAATGGATCATCAGAGCTGATTCCGTTATTTGATGGATTAATTTGATTAATTACTCCAAAGTCATTAATGAATAAATTCTGAGTATTTTGAGATGATTCATTCGTGTTTTTTTGCCAACTCTGGGTAGTGATATCAATATAATAACTGACTGGCCTAATATTATTGGCCTTTATAGGATCGATAGTCTGGGTTGAAACAACGCCAAAAACTGTAATTGGAAAGATTATTAGAAATCCCAATAAACAACCTATTTGAAACATTCTGCTTAAAATCATAATTATTCCCCAATGATTTAAAATTACAAAATTAGTTACTATTGTATCAAGCAAATACAATGCCTTACACATTACTTATAATTGAAAATTGTAACATATTGTTTAATAGTAAGATACATAAAAATAATAAAGTAATAAAATAAATCTAAAATAAGTATGCAATGTGTTGCGTAATACTGAGAATTTCCAAGCTAAATTTACCTCATAATTTAACATTTTTATAGGTAAAACGATGTTGATTCATGTATTTGGCATAATTTAAAAAGGAGAACAAGTATGAGATTAATAAAACGCGAAAAGAAAAAAAGAACTGAACCAATGAAATTAGCTCGTTTCGATGAAACCAATAAAACTAATCAAAATCTGTTATTACAGCCGGGTAGAAAATATTCCAATCAACTTATATGGCAGAGTCATAAATACCAGACCAACAAATTCAAAATCGATCTGTTTCGATTTTTGAGAGATAATATTCCTCTATTACATTCCTGTATCTGGACCTGGTCACGATTATCATCGGCACCGGGACAATTTGAGATAATCGAAACCAACTTAGACAATATTATAAAAAACGCCAAACAATGTTTAAAATCGCTTTGCGATTCGATTTATCCATACAAGTATCATCGCAAAGCTGGGATGGAGTCATTTTTACCATTACTTTTTAACTCACTTTATACCGATGGTGCCTTTGCCGGATTTTTGCTTGTTAAGCCGGACAGCAGTGGTGTTGAACGATTTTTGCCGGTCGACCCGGCTTATATTGCGGTTGTGGGGAATCGTCCAGACAAGGAAAAACTTGTGTTTCAAACCGAGGATGGTGAAAAACGAATCGACAGTAATGATTTTTATTATCTCGCGCTTGATGCTGATATCAACAAAGGTCTTGGTAAATCAATTATGGCCTCGGTTCCGTTTGTTGCTTTTGTTCAGCAACAGTTGATCAACGACATGCAAAAAACGGCGCATAATGCCGGTTATCATCGTCTGCATGTAAAAATTTCTCCGCCGGAGAAATTATCGGGTGAATCAGATAATGCCTATGTTAATCGGGTCAACTCATATTTCGATGATACCGTTTCGATGATCAAAAACTGTGAACCTGAAGATAATCCTGTTACCTGGGATAATGTGAATATCGATTATGTTGGACCGGGACATACGCGGGCGGTGACTAACTCATGGTCGATGAATCACCGGGCGATGATCGAGGAAATCTGTGCCGGGACAAATCTCTCTCCATTCTTATTGGGGTACAATTACGGTACAACTCATAATTGGGCGCAGTTTAAATATGACCTGGTGATGCGCCAGGTTGTTTCGGTGCAGAGACAGGCGGCTCGGTTTCTCGAATGGATCGGAAATGTTGAGCTGGCTTTGCGCGGGTTTGACTGTAAGTGCAAATTCAAATTTGATAATCGTTTATCGTATCAGGCGACTGAATCGGCTGAGATCGAACGGACCAATGTGGATAATATAATAAAATTGTATTCGGCCGGTTTGATTACAAAAGAAACAGCCCAGACAAAAGCGGGTGACCTGTTATAGAAAAGCTATTTACCGATGCAGACTGGCGCCGGGCAATTAATGATATTCCGTTTTTTGCCAGAAAGTTTCTGGAGATAAAACCGCATCCGGGACAGGTCAAGTGGTTAAAGAAGAGCCATCGGCTCGAAAATCTGTTGGTGACCGGTAACCGCTGGGGCAAATCATTTGCCTGCGCTATCAAGATAATTCATCATGCATTGTTTCGTATCAGAGATACAAAATATGATCACTTCGACCGGTATCATATTGTCTGTGCCAGTATCACTCAGGATCAGGCACGTATTATTTTTGATACGGTCGTGCGGATCCTAAACAGCTCATGCCGGATAGATGGGTTGGTTAAAAAAATGGTTGTGTCACCATATCCCCGATTGCTTCTCGGTAATGGTGCAATGATAGAAGCTCGTTCCACTCAAAGACGCGGGCAGTACTTATTAGGCCATGATTACGATTATTTTGTTTTCGATGAAGTCGCCTTTGAAGAGGAAGCTGAGTATGTTGTTAATGAAGTAGTCAAAATGCGCTTGGCCGACAGGATGGGTAAACTCGATCTGGTCTCGACACCAAATGGCCGCAACTGGTTTTATAGAAAAATGAAAGCACTCAAAGACAGGCCTAAGATGGCCTATGTACAATCAGGTGATTCGAGGGAAAATAAATTTATCTCCAAAGAGTATCTCAAGATGCAAGTCGAATATTTGTCCGACAAACGGGTAGCGCAAAATATTATGGGTGCGTTTGTTGATTCTGGTGGTGAGATAGTCCCTGGGAAATATGTCGATGAGGCATTAATTAGCAAGATTACGAGAGATGAAGCTAATAAGAACGACACAGAAAACAGGCTGTACCTTTCTGGATGGGATCTGGCGAGGAAAAAAACGGCAACGGTTGGTATCACTATCGAGGTTGTTGATGATATCGCTACAGTTGTCGAACTAACTCGTATAAGAAAATGGGATTGGAATATAATACTTGAGAAAATCCGTAATCAACAAATGATGTACCCCGGGCGATTGATAATAGATGGAACAGGACTTGGCGATGTGGTTGTATCGCAGTTGGGTGATTTGAATCCGACCTCGTTTATATTCACAGGTCAATCAAAAGCGGAGTTATTAACGAATTTAGAGCTGTTTCATAGTATGCGGAAAATCAAGTACGCACGATGGGAAATACCTGAAAAAAACGGCCGGGTCTGGTCACTCGAAGATGAACTTCGGTCGGCAACATGGGAGGATAACAATCAATGCGATGCTGTAATGGCATTAGCGTTGGCATTATGGCCCCTCCGCCAACCCAACAAACCGATATTAAACGCAAAAGTGGGGATAGTGTAGGGGATAAAATTATCAAAATGTCATTTCCTTGAAAACGGAACCTATGCTTATAATTCTATTTAACGATTACCAACACAATAGGTCGTTCATAAAATTGAATCATATATGAATATTAAGACTTAATTTCTTTTTTTCCTGCAGATCGATTAGTTCCTGCCTGAGGTTTTTCCAATAAATATGATCTTTATTAAAAATTGTTTCTTCGATTTTATCCGATAAATCCGAATATTCGTTTTTTAGGATTGCTTTAACATTCTGCCAACCCGGATCAGAGGTATCAAGAAAACTGAGAGCATAAATCCAAATTACATTGGTATAAGGCGCTAATAAATTTATTAAATGCTTTACATCTGTAATATAAGGAATCACCGGGCATAATAGGGCTGAAGTACTAATTCCGGCATTTTTTAATTTACGAAGCGCGGCTATTCGATCTTCGGTATCAATTGTTTTGGCCTCGAAATATTTTCGAGTCGAATTATCATTAAATGCGACTGAAACACTTATTGATGCGTCACTCATTTTTGATAAAATATCAATATCACGAGTCACTAAATTAGATTTTGTAAGAATGCTTACAGAAAACCGATTTTCGGCTAATAATTCAAGTGCTTTCCTTGTTTGAAGATAATTTTCCTCACACGGCTGATATGGATCGGAGTAATAACCCATATATATTTTTTGAGGTTCTATATTGTCAAGTTCATTACTTAATTGATTGGTTATATCCTTATGAATAAAAACTTCTTTGGTCCAATCAGTTTCGGCCTGATTAAGAACATAGCAATATCGGCAAAAATGTTCGCATCCAATATATGGATCGATTTGATATTCAAAATTTTTCAGACTGCACGGAACTAAAATTGATCTGTTGGTACATTCAGATATTTTCATAATCCTGTCTACTCCTCAAAATTTGTTTTGCCTTCAAATTATACTCCTACGAAAGGAAGGATTTCTTATTATAACTTCATTGGTTGGCGTTTCCAATAAGTTAAACTACGCCATAACCATTCGAGCGGACCAAATCGGTATTTTTTGAGCCAGATGTTTGCCCACAGAACGATGATTATCCAAATTGATACAACAATACAAAATTGTCCCCATCGGGGAACGTAACCAAATAATCCAAACCCATGGCCGAAAAACAAAGTAGTGCAGATAACTGTTTGAGTGATGTAACATGAAAAGGCCATACGTCCCGTTGCACTCAGCGCAGATTTGCACCATGTACCGTAGTTGCTGTTCCACCAGAGCATAATTAGCGAGATATAGGCCAGGGCAACCAGGATCGATCCCCAATAGTTAAAAAGCGTTCCACCGAACATCGAGTATTCAAAGGCAAAGTTATGGATCATATTTTGATATATGCCGTAGCCGGTTATCGAAAAACCAGTTGTTAACCCAACAATTACAACAGTAAGGAAAAACCTTTTTGATCGTTGCGCGGATAGTACACCCCATTTCATCAGGGCCATCCCAGCCAGCATTATTCCGAGTGTCCGCCAAAGCCCATAAATCAAGTAGATAAATGTATGCATAGTCAAAGATGTAGGCAAGCGGTCGGTCATCTGGTTGATCCATCCGCCGCGATAAATGTCAAGGTATTGCTGAATTGCTTCTGAAGATGGAGCCCACATATCCTTATTGGATTGAAATGCTTCCTGCGGCCAATATGGCATGCTCCATTGAAAGAGGGCATAGATTCCAGTGCCTATTAATAATAATAAGGCTGACCAAAAAACAAGCCATCCGGGACGCAGGCGCCAAAATAGATAAGCAAGTAATCCGCTCAATGAATACCAGACAAGGATATCACCGGTCCAAAATAAATAGGCGTGGAGAATCCCAAAAAACAATAACCAGAGAGTTCGTCTATAATATATTTTTGCCGGTTTCATATTTGATTGTTCCAGTCTTTGGCAAAAAAGTACAATTCCCGCTCCAAATAACATGGAGAAAATTGTCATAAACTTCACTTCACCTAATAAGTGCGAAACTGTCCAAACGATACGATTGATTCCAGTAAGATCTCCATATATAGTGGGATTAAAGCCGGTTAGACCGGGCATGGAAAACCATTGAATATTTATAACAAGAATTCCAAGAACCGCAAATCCACGAAGTAAGTCAAGTGAGCCGATTCGTTCGGCGCCTTTGATTGGTGCAGTTTCATAAAATTCAGGAGTAGTATTATCGTTCATGTTTAATTTTCCTAACTACACTGCTTTTACAATAGTGCGATACCGGTTGCGTCGGTTTTCGAAAAGTTTACTGCCGAGTTCTTTACTGCGCCATTCCTGATAAGCCGAGAAGTTGCCTTCATACCAGCGAACATTACCCTCGCCTTCAAAAACCAGAAGGTGCGTGCAGATTCTATCAAGGAAAAAGCGGTCATGACTGATAACCATCACGTTACCAGAGAAATCAAGAATCGCCTCCTCGAGCATCCGCAGGGTATTAACATCAAGGTCATTGGTCGGTTCATCGAGTAGTAGCAGATTGCCGCCGATTTTGAGTACCTTAGCCAATAAACAACGATTACGTTCACCGCCGGAAAGTTCATTTGCTTTTTTCTGCTGTGATGAACCTTTGAACCCGAACTGTGATAAGTACTGCCGAATCGGTACCTTGCGGTCACCGACTTGGATTTCATCGACACCCTCGCCGACCTCTTCGATCAGCGATATATCGTCCTTAAGTCCGGTACGTTCCTGATCGACTGAGGCTATCTGGACCGTCTTACCGATTTTTATATCACCCGCTTTTGGTTCCAGTTTACCTGTGATAAGTTTTAATAAAGTTGTTTTGCCAGTACCATTTGGTCCGACTAAACCAACTACTGCCGAACGAGGAAGCAAAAATGAAAGTTTTTCAAATAGATTATTTTGATCATATCCGGTTGTGACATCATGAAACTCGACAACCTGATTACCAATATTTGGCCCGGGCGCAATTCGAATAACAGCACCAGCATTTTTAGTTTTGGATGTTTCACCTGCTACTAGTTGTTCATACTCTCTAATTCGGGATTTTGCCATCTCGTTTTGATCGCCTCGGCTCATCTTGATCCATGATAGTTCCCTCTGAAGCGATTTGGCGCGTGGTGAATCTTTTTTCTCACCGGCGGCCAATCCCTCAAGTTTCTGCTCTAACCATGATGAGTAATTACCTTCCCATGGGATACCATGCCCACCATCTAGTTCGAGTATCCACTTAGTGACATTGTCGAGAAAATATCTATCATGTGTAACGATTATAACTGTCCCGGGGTATTCGCGAAGCTGTTCCTCGAGCCAATTAACAGTTTCAGCATCAAGATGGTTGGTCGGCTCGTCGAGTAGCAATAAATCAGGTTGTTCTAAAAGGATTTTACAGAGAGCCACTCGCCGTTTCTCACCGCCGGAAAGAGTTGAGATAATCCGGTCATCGTCGGGAAGACATAAGGCATCGGTGGCAACATTCATTGTGCGATCAAGATTCCAACCATCAACAGTATCGATTTGGTCCTGAAGCTCACCCATCCGATCCATCGCTTTTTGCATTGCGTCGTCATCCATCGGTTCGGCCATGCTGTCGGCGAGTTTGTTGTACTCATCGAGAACCGCTTTGGTCTCACCAAATGCAGATTCAATAGTTTCGCGCACAGTAATTTCGGAATCTAATTGAGGCTCCTGTTCAACAATACCGACTTTAAATCCGGGCGTTAAGTGAGCGTCACCCTGAAATTCGGAATCGAGCCCGGCCATAATGCGCAAAACAGTTGTTTTACCTGAACCGTTTTCACCGACAATCCCGATTTTTGCGCCGGGGTAAAAACTTAAGTTTATATCTCTGAGGACCTGCTTTTGTCCATAGAATTTATTAATACGATACATATGGAAAATAAATTTTTCAGCCATAATAATCTCACTTTTTTATTTAAAATTTGTGAACAGAGTATAATATAAGAAAAGTGTGATTGCAAGCGCTCTAATATGATATTAGTCGAAATGAAATTAAAAAAGCCGAACAGTCTTATTTCAGGCGAAATAAGGCAATTCGGCTTTGGTATATCTATTGAATTTTATTTTTTTAGAGAGAGCTGTTTAGGACCGGATTTTTTTATCGGGATAGTCAGCCGGGTTTTATTTTCATCGTTTAGTTCAATCGTAAATGATTTTTGGATCTTATTAAATGATTCATTGGATTTGATTATCAATGTTCCTTTGACAGTTTTTCCGGCGCCTATTTTTTTCGGTAATTTCAGGTCAAACAGATCATCGGGGTAATCAATTAGTGATGGCTTTAGTCTTTTGGCAGAATTATTTATAATCGTAAAATTGATCTTCTGTGAATTTGTATATTCGGGTAAAGATAGATCAATAACATCCGGTTCGATTACAACCGGAATAGTCTGGTTTGGCTCTTTAAGAACATTGGTAATGATTGAGACTTTCTTTTCCGCCGCGTTACTGATAATTTTCGGTGATTTGACAACTCGATTTTTATATTTGTTGGTGTTAAAAATGATCTCAAGCAATGCGCTGTCACCAGGCGGAATTATATTTTTTGTGAGCGGAGCTTTGGTACATCCACAGCCGGTTATAACCTTTTCAATTTCGACTGTTTCATCACCGGTGGAATAAAGCCAGAAACTGTGACTGATTTTTGTATTATATGGCGCGTAACCAAAATCGAACTGAGTTGTTTTTATTGTCAGTTCCGGTTTGGCAATTGTTTGTCCGGCAACTATCATTATTATTGATAGTATCAGGATTGTTAGTTTTCTTTTAGACATAAAATACCTCCTCTTAAGAAAATAGTTGTTTGGTGGTTTGTTTGAATAGGTTTGTTGGCTTACTTCTAATAATTGGCATCAGCTTTTCAATTTCACAGCAACCGAGTTCGATAATTGCTTTAATAACCAAACGAGCATCATGCTCGGTTTTTAGCTCAGTGATTTTAAGATCGCAGGTTTCGTCACAGTCGCCGACTGATAAGTAAACATCCTCTTGTTCCATTGAATCCAAGAGCAAATCGACTTTGTTTGGTTCCATCCCGAGGGCATCGAGAAGTGATGGTACTTCCTGATTGTTTAAAGCGATATTGCGATCTATTCCCGAGATAGCGACTTCATAACCGACCGTTTCGGTAACGTTAAATGGGAAAAATGCCAGGACTAAAATGACTGCAGAGACAAATCCTATGACATACTTTGGATATCTCCGACGTTTTGGTTTATATATGATTTGTGTTGATTGGTTTTTTAGTTTTTGTTGAAGAGCATCAAAAGACAAGCCTGGTGGGGTTTCGGTTTGTTTTAATTCGGATAAATTATCAACAATTGATTTTTCAGCAAAAATCAAATTTTGGCATTTATCGCATTTATGAATATGCTTCATCAAATCAGCATCTTTGCCAAAAATAGTTTTATCCCAATTATACTTAATCAGTCTTTGTTTGGCTTTGAAACAAAACATAGTTCCCTCGCTTTTTTGGCTTGTGACTGATTTCCATTTTTCTGTATAGATCGACTTAGTTTTTGGCGCATTTTATTTCGTGCTCTTGATAATCGCATTTTAATTGAGCCTTCACTTTTTCCGATCATTTTTGAGATTTCATTTATTTTCCATCCCTCAAGTTCAAAAAGAGTTACAAGAATGCGATCATCGGGTGATAAAATATCAAAGGCCAGATTAAGTTTCCTTTTGGCTTCATAAAATGCTGTTGGATTTGTTGTTTGGGCCTGTGTCTCGATCTCATCGGAAATTGATAACACCTTTTTCCACCATGGTTTTCTGAAATTAGCTTTGTAGGTATTGTTGGTTATGGTATAGAGCCATGAGCGGAATTTCTCGATTTCTCTTAGGCTTCCAAAATTCCCCTGGGCCTTTAAAATAGAATTCTGGAGCAGATCATCGCCATTTTCGACCGTATCGGCAAGTTTATAGCAGTATGCTTTTATCATCTCATACTCTTTCTCAATAAGTTTCCAGAATAAAGTGTTATTGTTTCTCATTTGTATATCAGATGCCTCAAACCCCAAAAAGGTAACAAGGTTTTTTCTGTTTTTTTGTAAATATTGTTCGTTTATATTTATATGAAATAGAATAGAAAATGTTCTTTAATTTTGGAGATATCAATGAATAACGAAAAACGGCAAAAATATATAAAACAGATAGCCGAATTTCCTGACAAATTGCTGGCGTTGGTAAGAACTGTTACACTCTATCAAATTGATACTCCGTATGGTGATGGGAAATGGACTGTTCGGCAAGTGGTGCATCATCTGGCCGATTCTCATATTCATGGTTTTGCTCGAGTGAAATGGGCGTTGACCGAGGATAATCCCGAAGTTAAACCGTATGAACAGGATGATTGGGCAAAACTGTCAGATAGTGAGTTGTCAATTGAAAGCTCTCTTTTGATTTTAAAGGGGTTGCATCAAAGATGGGTTCATCTTTTTGAAAATCTATCTGAAGATGAATGGACACGACCTATAAATCATCCCGATCCTGATTATTCCAATGTTGAGCAGTTATTAGTTGCTTATGCCGGGCATGGAGAAAAACATATCGGGCATATTAGAAATGTAATGGGTTAAATTTTTATGGTTTTATTTAAAACTTAAGTAGAAATTCAGTTTGAGTCGTATTATATATTATCAAGATTCGATAATATCGATTTTGGTATAAATCATTTATAGATCGCGAAAATAATAAGAACAGTTTTGGGAGAATAATATGCCTCAAGCAAAAAAACGGGTTACTAGAAAATCGGCCACAATTGATACTCTGCTTCAAGAAAAAAGAACTTTCAAACCTGCTTTGTCATTTAGTCGTCAGGCCAATGCCAAAAAATCAATTTATGCTTCCGCCAAAAGAGATTTTGTGAAATTTTGGGAAAGGGAAGCCAGCGAGCTGGTTTGGAAAAAGAAATGGACCAAAGGTCTTATCTGGAAAGCTCCCGATGCCAAATGGTTTGTTGGCGGTAAACTAAATATTACTGAATCTTGTCTTGATCGTCATATAACAGAAGGTAGAAAAAATAAAGCGGCAATCATTTGGGAAGGTGAACCGGGCGACCGACAAACGCTGACATATTTTGAATTATACAAGCAAGTGAACAAATGCGCTAATGTCCTAAAAAATCTGAGTATAAAAAAGGGCGATCGGGTAGCTATTTATTTACCGATGATTCCTGAGTTAGCTGTGACGATGCTGGCTTGTGCTAGAATTGGCGCTATTCATTCGGTTGTTTTTGGTGGTTTCTCACCGGAATCATTGCGTGATCGGATTGTTGATCTGGGCGCAAAACTTCTAATTACAGCCGATGGCAGTTACCGCCGGGGACAGATCATTCCTCTGAAACATGATGCCGATGTGGCTTTGGGTGAATGTCCGACGATAGAGAATGTGATAATAATTAAG
>JAAERC010000644.1 GCA_024230695.1 Candidatus Zixiibacteriota bacterium | reverse complement strand
GACGACAGACTGACGACGGACTGATGCTCGACCACTGGACGGATGCTGACCGGAAGCCCATTCCAGAAAGAGTTAATGGTCAGCATTGGTCGGCTCAACCGACCATTCTAAAATCAGCAATAGTATTTGTGATTGAATATATTAATGGGAGGAAACATATGTACCATTGCTTTTAAGTCAAAGTCCACAAAATGGATAGTTTATTTATTCATAAGTTTCATTACATAAAAAAGCCAAAAAAAATAATTATTGTCGACTGAAAAATTGTCGATAAGCTGTTTTGTCGGCCAACTTCACACCGGTTTTTAAAAATGTGTAGGGCCTACTGTTTAGTAGCAGGCAGGAGGTCAAATGCACAATCATCAATCAATTCAATTCACTGAAAAGTCACTCCAAATCCAATCTCATGTCATCATCACACCAATCTTGTCAGCAGCAGTTCATGATCAACTTCGGTCCCTTCTCTCCACATCATTCATATCCAGCGAAGCTCTCTTTTTCGGTATCGTTCCGGTTTATTCAGGTCCTGGTTTATATGGCCCATTTTATATTCCTGTTTTATATTTTCCCATTTTATATTTTCAAGAATTCCTCACAGTAAAAACTTTACGATCAGGTGAAATGCACAGCAATGTATCAGTCAATGTATTTGGTTGTAGAATTAATATAAGAACATGGAAGCATGAAGGTAAAACTTATCATTGTATCAGTAGCCGATCAAATGTTGAACTCTATCCAAGTGCCGTAAAAGACGATTGTGCAGCAAGTTCTCATCAGGTGCCAGTTGGTTGTGCAGCCATTCATCGAGTGTATTCTTGGCCATTTGGAG
>JAAERC010000643.1 GCA_024230695.1 Candidatus Zixiibacteriota bacterium | reverse complement strand
TTCCATCGTCTCCGCCCCCACAGGCGACTAACAGTGGCAATAGCATTGTCAGGAATGCCAAGGCAAAGATACCGTGTTTCTTAGCAAGTCTCACAGTTCCTCCTTATTTATCCACCAGAATCATCCGGAAAAGTCAAATAATCACTCTCCGGTATTTAAGAATGAACAATATACCAATGTCAAGATTAATCCATAATACCCGCGTGATTTCTGATAGCCCATCATGGCTCCCCCATTAATACCCACTAGGTTACCATGATGAAGAAGTCGGATTTTCTCCAATAATTTCTCGATATCTCCGATAGTTTTGCGAGTATTCATCCTACGGTGAACCATTGTTTTCAATTTTTAGTAAAATTAAGGCTAATTCTTCATCTACCACAATTAACATTACATCAAAACCTCCAATTGGACAATTTTAGCCGTAATCAGGTATAGTTTTGGACGTAGTTTTATATATTATATTGACATTTCGTTCAATATTAGTGTAAAATTGGTACCACTTGGAGCGCATACATCGTAAGGATTGTACAATCATCACGCTCTTTATTGCTTTGATACTGTAAAGCCAAAGACTCCGATGTAA
>JAAERC010000642.1 GCA_024230695.1 Candidatus Zixiibacteriota bacterium | reverse complement strand
GTCAAAATCGGACTCCCCGTATCTTTGCAGAGTATTACATTTATTATAGTTTACTGGTTTATTATTCAGATTGTTCATAACTATGGCGATGTAGCAGGGGCGGCTATGGGGCTTGGTAACCGAATGGAATCGATGTCATATTTGATAGCTTTTGGATTTTCGATGGCCGCCTCAACGTTGGTCGGACAAAATCTTGGTGCCGGAAAACCGGAGAGAGCGGCCAAGTGTGCATGGGGGACGATGAAACTTGTGATTCTGGAAACCTCGATTGTATCAATTTTATTTATCACGATTCCTGATTCTATTGCCGGGTTGTTTTCATCTGATCCAGAAGTAATTAAGATCGCCGCCGATTATTTATTTATTCTTGGATTGTCGCAAGTTTTTATGGGGATAGAGATTGTTCTTGAAGGAGCTTTTTCTGGTGCAGGGGATACATTGCCGCCTATGATCGTTTCAATTCCCGGTTCGATAGCCAGATTACCTCTTGCATACTATTTTTGCTTTGTTCTTGATATCGGAATAAATGGTGTTTGGTGGTCATTAACAATCACATCGTTGATCAAGACCGTTGTCTTATTGTTCTGGTTTAAACAGGGTAAGTGGAAAAAGAAAAAAATCTAAAATTTAATGGCCTTGACTTTAATTCACTGCTCCTTTAACTTAAAAACTGGTTAGATTTGGCTTTGAATAAATAAAACAGGGAATTCAATGGAACGCTTTATAAGATATAAGACTGCTGAAAAAATTAGTTGGGGGATATTTGGAGAAGATAATATTGCCGAGATATCTGGTAATCCTGCTCTTGGTTATGAAAAAACTGGAAATCATTATGACCTATCACAAATAATTTTATTGGCTCCGGTGGAACCAAGCAAAATATTATGTGTCGGCTTAAATTATCGTGACCATGTAAAAGAATCCCAATCGGCAACAAAGGTCCCGGAATCTCCTGTCTTATTTATGAAACCTCCCTCGGCATTAATTGGCCCGGGAGAAAAAATTATCCATCCGGAGATGTCCAAACGTGTTGATTATGAAGCTGAGTTGGCGGTTATAATTGGGCGCACCTGTTTTCAGGTGGCCGAGGTTGAAGCTGAGGATTATATTTTTGGTTATACATGTGCCAACGATGTTACCGCACGTGATCTTCAAAAAAGTGATGGACAGTGGACAAGAGGCAAAGGCTTTGATAGTTTCTGTCCGGTAGGCCCCTGGGTCATTAGTGATCTTGCTTATGGAGATCTGTCTATTGAGTCATACCTCAACGGTGATCTTAAGCAATCTGGAAGAACTTCAATGATGATATTTCCGGTTCCTTTTTTGGTTTCATTTATTTCGAAAGTG
>JAAERC010000641.1 GCA_024230695.1 Candidatus Zixiibacteriota bacterium | reverse complement strand
TTTATTAATTCTATAATTTTTTTGCGATAATAATGTTTTTTGGCTCTGCTTCATCGCTGGTTTACATTGCCAAAGATGTAAACCTCGTTTTTTTTGTAAGAATATCATACCAAATATGACTATTAATATAAAGGCTGGAGCTGAAATTTAATTTCTTGACAGAAAACAGAATAGTAATATATTAATTATGTACCGCCGAAGTTAGAAGGACAGCCGATGAAAAATTTTTATACCGCACTAATTGTGGCGGCAATACTACTGTTATTTATTTCTATCAATGCTGAAAACAATCTGTTTGAATATCTTGGTTTTTCCCAACAAGATTTTATGACCCCGGCCCAATTTCATGAATTCGAAGGAAAAATGAAGGCTGAACGATTGGCCGAGGCTTGGAAGACCTATGATCAAATTGAACGCGCTTCGTTATATGACATGTCTGAGTATGATGTCACTCATTATAAGTTGGAGATGGATATTGATTTGGTCACAGAGTATGTTGACAGTGCCAGTTTGACAATGACCGCCTTATCATTAATAGATGGGTTGGAAACTATAGAGCTTGATTTTGTCGATAGTATTATTGATCCGGTATGGTATCCCAATACTATAAATTTGACAGTTGATTCAGTTTTTAATTCTTCCGGCCTGTTGTTGTTTTCACACGAAAATAATAAAATTGTGATCGAGCTTGATCAGCCATACGATATAGATGATGAATTTGCAATAACTGTAAGGTACCATGGGCACCCATATGCTACATATGGAATAATTAATGGTCCTGTTAAATTTCTTGGCCGAGGTTTGGCTTTTGGTTATCAAAATCATTATTTTGATGCAGAAAGTACAATTCCGGTTGCATATACTGATTGTCAACCGTACGATTCCCGCCGCTGGTGGCCATGTAAAGATTCGCCGAGTGATAAAGCAGACAGTATGGATATTTATATCACTGTCGAATCCCCATATTACTGTGCCACCAATGGACGACTCGTAAAAATAGAAAATGTAAAAGATTCTTCACCAATACATCGAACCTTTAAATATAAAATGACCTATCCAATTTACACGAGTGTTGTTGCATTGGCAATTTCCGATTATACGATCTGGACCGATTGGTACCATTATAATGATGGTAATGACTCGATGCCGATTGTAAATCATGTTTATCCGTTCTTTCTTGAAGAAGCACAAGAGACATGGGACATCACTCCTCGGTGTCTTGAAATATATGCCGAGGCTTTTTGTGAGTACCCTTTTATCAATGATAAATATGGCCACTCCCAATATGAAAACTATGGAATGGAGCATCAAACATGTACGGCTATGCCGCCGATTGAATTTGCTCATACAACCGAGTATTTGATTATACATGAGATGGCTCATATGTGGTGGGGCAATATGATTACCTGCAAAACCTGGCATGATATCTGGCTTAATGAAGGCCTGGGAACATATTCTGAGGCGATTTATTATGAGGGAAAAAGTGGTATTAATAGATATCACTCACATATGGAGTCATTAGAATATTGGGATGATCATTCGGTTTATGTTTATGATACTACATATGCCAGCAACGTTTTTGACATAGTTGTTTATCATAAGGGAGCATGGGTGATACATATGCTTCGTGGTGTTTTGGGCGATGAACTATTTTTTAATTTGATGCATGCATATGCCAATAGCGAATTTAAGTATAGTAATGTTACCACTGAAGAATTTATAGATTTCTGTGAAAATTTCACTGGTTTAGAATTGACCGAGTTTTTTAATGATTGGGTATATGGTATTTTGTATCCGGTGTATGCCAAACAAACTTATGTCGAACCGGATTTAGGCGATGGGATGTATTGGACATATTTAAATCTGAGACAAACACAAACATACGGGTCTGAAGTTTTTGAGATGCCGGTTGGTTTGCGATTCTATTCGGGTACAACTGTTATCCTGGATACGACTGTTCAAAATACTTCACAATTTCAAAGATTTGTTTTTAAAACTTCTGTTGAGCCCGATAGTATTGTAATCGATCCTGATAATTGGATATTGAACAGTACTTTTAATATGCCCTGGTCATATAATCTTCTTCCGCTTCCGTTTGATACCGCCGATCAGTATGCCGATTATCAAGATACAATAATTTGTCGGGGTGGTTCGGGGAATAATGATTATCAAATTATCTCAGGAGCCCTGCCGAATGGACTTGTGCTCAATTCCGAAACCGGTGAACTATCCGGAGCGCCTGATGAGTTCGGCGAATTTGTTTTTGTTGTGGGCGTTGATGATACCTACAGTTCCTATTCGGATGAGTTAGAATACACTCTATATGTGAATGAAGGTGTGGGTTGGCCGGGAGATGCTAACAAAGATGAAACTGTTGATATACTGGATATAGTTTTTCTGATTAATTATAAATACAAAGGTGGAACCACGCCAACAGTTCCATTTTTGGCAGACCCTAATAATGACTGCATTATTGATATTCTTGATATAGTTTTTTTGATAAACTACAAGTATAAAGGCGGCCCGGAACCTGAGCTTGGTTGTGTCGTAATTAAATAATAAACTAAATAGATATATATTTTTTGGTTTTGCAAAGCAAAATGATGTATAATGTATAACTATGACAACATCGTATCGAAAATATCTTGACCCGGAAGTAGTCGGCAAGCTAAAAGGGATGGAGCTCAAGGCCCGGCTGGTTGTCGAAGGATTTATTGCGGGACTGCACAAATCGCCATACCATGGTTTTTCAGTTGAGTTTGCGGAGCACCGTCAGTATATGCCGGGAGATAATATTCGTGATATTGACTGGAAAGTGTTTGCCAAATCAGACCGGTACTATATCAAGCAGTATGAAGAAGAAACCAATCTGAAGGCGTATTTATTGCTCGATTGTTCTGCGTCGATGGGTTATGGTTCAGGCGAGACGATCAAACTTGATTATTCTTCGCTGTTGGTTGCGTCGCTGTCGTTTTTGATGTTGAAACAACGCGATGCGGTCGGGTTGGTGACCTTTGATGACAAAATACGAAAGTATATTCCTCCGCGCTCAAAATCAGGCCATCTGCATCTATTGTTAAGTGAGCTGGCTAATCAGAAACCGTCGGACAAAACAGATATAGCATCGGCATTGCACCAGATGGCCGAACGAATCAACCGGCGGGGATTGATTGTTATTATTTCTGATCTGCTCGATGACCCGGATAAAATTATTTCGGGATTGAAACATTTTCGCCATAAAAATCATGAGGTGATTTTGTTTCATGTTTTAGATCCGCGTGAACGTGATTTTGCGTTCCCAGCCGAGGCGATATTTAAAGATCTGGAAACCAGCGAGGAAATAACAACTCTGCCGTGGCAGATGAGAAAACATTATGAAAAAGCGACCAAAGATTTCTCTGATAAAATCGCAGGTGAATGCCGTCAAAGCAGAATAGACTATTATCCGATTGATACCTCCAAACCGTTTGATTTGGCCCTTTATGCCTTTTTATCAAAACGTGAGAAATTGTATTAAATCTTTAGTTTAGTCTTATAACTTTTCCCCAATAGATAAGCAAATATTGTATTGTCAATCTAAATTGTAATCCACAAAGTTTTATTCGCTCTTCTGCAACTTATTGTCTGATAATCTGTATATATTTACATTGATATTAATTCTGGGGAAATAACTATAGGCGAGGTGAATCTTGAATAAAAATTCTAATGCAAAAAGCAAAGCGGTTTCTTTTTCTAAACTGTTTTTACTCTCTTTTTTAATCGTTCTGTTTATTTTAATTGTTTTCTTATTATCGGCAAAACAGATTCATGCCGGGGTGATCGAAGGTACAGTTGCAGATTTCGACAGCAATGAACCTATTCCGGTGGTGTCGATTCGAGTCGAGGGGACTGGGAAATCGATGGCGACCAACGATGATGGCATGTACCGACTCAGGCTTGATAATGGCACATATCAATTAAAATTCAGTCATGTGGCGCATTATTCAGAAACGATGGAAGTTACTATATCCGATGAAATTACAATTCAAGATATCAAATTAAAACCATCGATGATTATTCTTAGGGGAATCAAAGCATATACACGCGCTTTTGATCCGGCGCAGAAAATAATCGCCGAAGCGATCAGGCATAAACAAGAAATATTAGATAAAATTAAAAGTTACTCATTTGACGCATATGCAAAAATGGTTGTTTTGGATAGAAGTAAAGACAGCGCCAATATATTGATGATCGTCGAATCGCAGACCGAATCGCATTGGGAGTCCCCAAATAAATATAAAGAAATAATTTTGGCCCGGAAACAGTCAGCCAATATCGAGGGAGCCGGGAATATGCTGGGGATCGGCGGATTGATGAATTTTAATCAAAATCGATTAGATTTTGGAGAAAATCTGGTTGTTTCGCCAACTGCCAAAGACGCGATGGATTTTTATAATTATTATTTATTAGATACGCTCTATATAGACAGCCAGGTTGTTTTTCATCTTGAGATAGAGCCAAAAAGCAATACAAAACCTCTTTTTGTTGGGACGATTGATATCGCTGACTCGAGTTATGAGGTTGTCGGCGTTGATGTTGGGTTCAACGAAGGCTTCGATATGCCGATTATTGATAGTTTGACTTATAGCCAGCGATATGCTGAGTTTGAAAACAATTTTTGGATGCCGATAGAAATTCGGGCTAAGGGGAACGCCAATATACCATTTCCTGGGATCCCGCCGATAGCATTCACCTATATTGGAACGCCGCACGATTATTCATTAAATCTGGTTCATGAGGATGACACATTTGATGAATTTATAATGGAAGTCGACAAAAACGCCGATGCTGTCGATTCGGCTCAATGGTTTGCCGGACAGATAGTTCCGCTGACTAAAAATGAGCAATCGGGGTATAATAGAATTGATTCGATTGAAAATGCGCCACAACCGATGTTGAAAAAAGCATTGATGCTCCCATTGGGAGTGCTGGCGATATCGATGTTTGCCGAGGATGTATTCCATTTTAATCGAGTTGAAGGGGCATATTTAGGCGGAGTAATGAATAAACCGGATATTTTCCCTGGATTTGATCTAAATATTAAATCCGGTTGGGCCTTTAAAGGTGAGATTTGGCAAAATAATATCGAGGCCGATTATTATTTATCTGATAAACGAAGACGAAATATTAGTTTTGGATATCATAAGGAGGTCAGTAAACGACCAGTAATTATGCCAGGCGGAGGACAAAATGCGACTTTGCTGACATTATATGATAAAACCGATCCAAATGATTATTTTCTTGAGGAAGGATATTTTCTTCGGTTTTCGACGCGATTGCTTCCAAAGGTAAATATATTAACGACTTATAGCGATTATTTACAAAGTTCGCTGGAAAACAGCACCGAATTCAGTTTGTTTTATAAAAATAGGGAATATCGGGAAAATCCGGCCATAAATGATGGTCGCTTGCGATCTTTGGCTGTTGAAACAGTTTGGGATACAAGGCCTTTGATGAAAGATAAAAATAGGATTATGACGGTTGATGTTGCTTCATATACTATTTTTAGAGCCGGAATTGAGTATGCCGGGCCCGATTTTATAAGTAATGATTTTCATTATAAACGATATTATGCCTCGATTTATCAAAACATGCGATTATTTGGACTGGGACAAAGTGAAATATATTTATCCGGTGGATTATCTGACGGAAACTTACCGACTCAGCGCAATTTTATGGTAGATCATAGCGGGTATGTATTCAGTTCTCCAATTTCTTTTAAAACAGTGGGGGAAAGCAACTTTGAGGGAAGTAAAGCTGGCGCTATGTATATTCATCATGATTTTGGACGAAATCTATTTGAGTGGAGCCATATTCCGCTGATTAAAGATATTCCTTTTTCACTCGGAATTCATGGCGGCGCGTTCTGGGCTACTAGAGATCTCAATAATAGTGTGCAAACAGATGCATGTCACGGGTTTGCAGAAAGGGCATACAGTGAAATCGGGTTTTCAATCGGTCGAATCACGGCATTGAGATATAGACTTTATTTTACATGGCAATTATCTGATTATGATACCGACAAGTTTGCCATAACTATAGGTGGCGACTTGTTTTAGAGCGAATCTGTTGTTTCTATGAAATTGCTTGCATAAAACAGTATCTGCAAAAGAATGCTATCTTGTAAGTCGTTTATTTCTAACGGCTTCGAGGAGACGGAAACTATATTCGGATCCGATATCTCTTTTAATTTAAGAGTTTCATCGATCTCCATATTGCTGTCTGATATATATATATAGGCATTTGATGTAATCGGAGATAAATCATCGGCGAAAGTCCGATCAAATGGATATCCTGTGTGCTTTTGAAACCACCAGTAATAAATCATATTGTTCAAAGGAATAGCAAGTTTCTCAGTTTTTTCCATTTGCATTGTTATCCAACGACTTGAAGATAAATATGGATCGACCGCAATAGTCGCTGTGATACGATTTTCATCGCGGGCGGCACCAATAACAGCATCAGCCCCTAAATCAAACCCGACCGCAATAACTGGCGGGATCAACATCTCGTGAATATTAAGGTCAGCAACAAGATCAACAAGATCATCGGCTTCATAATCTCCCGCAAAGTGATGTTTTCCGCCGGAGAGTCCGCAGGCTCGCTGATCATAGGCCAAAACGGCTAATCCGGAATCAAGAAGAGGTGAAATATATGGAATAATCGCGGTTCGATCGGTGTCATCGGGGTGAAGCAGGATCACAGTTCCTTTAATAGAGTCAAATAATAGGCTGTCAGGCTTAAAATAAAGAGAGGCTAATTTGATATTATCATTTGTATTAAATGTTAAGGTGTCCGGGCTCAAACCGGCATCGTTAAATATAGTCGGATCATTTAGACGGCTGTAGTCAGGATCATCAAAATCATTTTTATCCGACCGGGAAACCATGTCCGGTACAACAATCAAAGGGTAAACAGCATAAAAAGCTACTATTAACACAACTAATACAATAACAGTTGTTGTTTGAACGATCTCTTTTGTTTTTTTACTCATCAATTTTGCCATATCTAATTTTATCCCAAAAATAATGTTTATCTTCAATTTATCGGTTAACTAAGTTAAATTATAACAATCAATCAGCAACCATATTTTTATATAATGGCATTTGTTATGGAAATATAAAAGCAATTTATTTGAAAATAATAGATTAATTCATTTTATGCCAATGAGGTCATTTTGCATAACTGGCTGAATTATATCATGTATTGGTATAATTGAACAGTTATCATCGGTTCCAATTGCCTGTTTTTTGAGCAATTGAGGTAAAAATTATGGAAATAATTAGATTATCGCATTTTTTCTATTGACAGATACGTCTTTTCTATATATATTCTGGGCGAATGAAAGGTGTTATGTCCGCAGTTAACCTTCTTAACAAAAAGTTATAAGGTAATATTGGTCTTCTAAAAACACAAATTCTAATAGTGCATTGCTAAAAAGCAAAGTTACTCTATTTCTACAAGAGTGGTAAGAATCGCTCGCAAATAAGGAATCTACGTAATAATTAAACGTAGCAAAATTAGCAGGACTGAATTGACAGCATTTTTGACCGATAAGGTGAATAGAAATCACCTTGGTCGAAATACCCAGGAAGATCAAATAATTTCCAAAGGAAGTTGTTTATAGGTAAAGTAGCTAAGGGATAGTAAAAGAGATAACAAACTTCATGGAGGCAAAGATGCCGTACCGTCCCCTTGTCTCGAGGCTTAGGCCGATTATAAGCATTATTTTTCTGTTGATTATTTTTTCAGCAGGCCCTACTTACAGCGATGATATGAACAGAGCCTATGATTTAGAGGTTTTTGTGGGTGATACCACAGGAATGCCCGGAGACCAAAATTCTGCAATTTCAATTTATTTGAACAACTTCACTGATTCCATTGCTGGTTTTAACCTTTGGATCCAACTTGGTCGCCCGGATATTATGGAGTTTCAGGCCAGTTTGGATATTATTGAATATGAGGTCTACTATATTTATACCGAATGGGATTCAAGTAATCCTCCGGTTCCAACAGATTCAGTGGTCGCATCGCCGACTTGGGTTTGTATTGATGGTGCCTTTCCTACTTGTGCCGATTCAGTCCAGAAGCTTGGCTATTATCAATGTACAAATGGTGCCTATCCCAATTGTAACGACTCGATTTTTGTTGAATGGACCGAGGGTGTTGACCCGGTTTATATTGAAATTGCCGAAGCTTTTGTTGGAAATGTTGATACCGTTGGAACCTTATGTAGTGGTTGGGAAATGATCACTACCCGTTCATTATCAGGTAATGGACAGGATATGTTGATTACGGCTTTTGCTGATCAACAGGGACCTCCTCCGGATACCCGTACTCCTGGAATTGGTCCTCAATATAGTGATACGCCATTGATTAGGATTTTGGGTGATATTTTCCCGTTGGATGATACTACTACAGTACGAACTTCTTCTCTCATGATCAAGGCCAGTATTATTGATTACTTTAATTTTTCTGATCAGGACGGAACCTCAATTGGCGTTGGCAGCGAATATGTTGAGTATAAGACGTTTTTTATGTGTGAGACTTGGCTTGTTCCAGATGTTGATTGTATGTATTGGAACCGCGTTATGGAATCTGATTGTCCGCAACCAGAGGGATGCGATTCGATTCATGTTGATACCTTATTACATGGATTCCTCGATGTTGACCGATGTTACGATCCTATCGGCGACAGCAGTATTACTAATGTTGAGGAATGGGAATGTCCCAGTCAATTTGATGGAAATGGTGTGTGG
>JAAERC010000640.1 GCA_024230695.1 Candidatus Zixiibacteriota bacterium | reverse complement strand
TACAAGAGGGTAAGGAGAAGATAATGCAAAAAGAATTTAACGACACCGGGTTGTGTATTCCCCATCGTCATTATATGGTCAATAATTCAGATAAACTTAAGCAAATCATTATCCTGGTAGAAAAAGGAAAATATTTCACCATCAACCGGCCGCGTCAGTTTGGCAAAACGACCACTATGTTTCTGCTCGACAAAGCGCTGAATTTGCGAGATGATTATGTGGCCGTGAAGCTCAGCTTTGAGGGCATAGATAGCGACACCCATCAGCATCGGGAACGCTTTATTGCTGAAATTTTAATTATGATAGCCCATCGACTTGAGTTTTTGGGCTGGCCCAACCTGAGCCAATTGGTTGAAAAACATCGCCCGGAAATCACTAACTTGCCGGCATTATCTCGCTTCATCACCAAGTTGATAGGGACGATGCCCACCAAATTGTGGGTGTTGATGATTGATGAAGTGGATAAAAGTAGCAATAATCAGTTGTTTCTGGATTTTTTAGGTATGTTACGAAACAAATATCTGCATCGAGACGATGGTGAAGAGACCTTCCAATCAATCATTTTGGCCGGAGTACATGATATAAAAACCCTTAAACAAAAAATCCGTCCTGGTCAAGATTCAGGCTACAACAGTCCCTGGAACATAGCCATTGACTTTGAAGTTGATTTGAGTTTCGCCGCTCACGAAATTGAAACTATGGTGCAGGATTACAGCCAAGATAAGGGCATTGAACCGAACATCCCGGCCATTGCCAAGCAGTTGTACTACTATACCTCTGGTTATCCCTACTTGGTCAGTAAACTATGTAAATTTATTGATGAAAAAATCATCCCTCGACGAGATGATAAAAACTGGTTAGTTGATGATGTTGAAAGCGCCTTCAAAATGATTGTGGCTGAGGGCTACACCACCACCTTGTTTGATAGTTTGACCAAAAATTTGGAAAATAACCAAGACCTATATAACAATGTCTTTAACTTGGTGATAAATGGGCAGCGCATCCCCTTCAATATTACCGTCCCGGTTATCAATTTGGGCTATTTATACGGCATTTTCAAAGATTCAGATGAAGGCTGCC
>JAAERC010000639.1 GCA_024230695.1 Candidatus Zixiibacteriota bacterium | reverse complement strand
ATAAGCGGCTCAATGGGAGAGGGAACATCACTTAGTAGTTATCAGTTTGGCGTATTATTAGGTTGTCCGTTTAATCACTCAGTGGAATTTCAAATTGACTTAACAGCCGATGGCGGTTATGTGGATGTTGTTACATTTAATATGACAATCAATCCGGTTGTTGAAAATTATGAAACCGGTGATTTCAGTTATCTGCCGTGGCAGTCCTCAGGCGATCAACAATGGTCGGTCGTGACAGCGTCGAGATATGAAGGATCTTATATTGCCCAATCAGGAAATATTTCAGATAACCAGAGTTCGAATCTTTTTATTGAGACCAATATTGTTAACGATGATATCTTATCGTTTTATTACAAAGTATCATCTGAGGCAGGCGGCGATTATTTGCATTTTTATATAGATAATGATTTAGTTGGATCATATTCAGGTGAAATAGATTGGACCAAAGCAAGTTTTGATATTTCCTCCGGGCCGCATACTTTGCTCTGGAAATATGAAAAGAACGGATCAATATCAACCGGCGATGATGCCGCCTGGGTAGATTATATTATATTCCCTGAACTTATTAGCGATCCAGTAATTTCAACAGAATCGCTTCCAAACTGGGAAGTGGAAAACCCATACTCTCAACAGCTTGAAGTTGACAATGCTTTTGGCGTGTTAAATTGGATTGATAAATTTAATGATCTGGATGGTACGGGTTTGACTGTATCAACAGGTGGTTTAGTTTCCGGAACGCCAACAAGCGAAGGAACAATCAGCTTCACTGCCGAGGTTGTTGATGAAATTGACGGTCTTGATAATAAGTTATTTAGTTTTGAAATAAATCAAAACTGGACTTGCGGCGATGTTACTCGTGATGGTGAAATCGATATCCTTGATATTGTATATTTAATCAACTATAGGTACAAAAGTGGTCCTGCGCCTGATCCGCTTGAAAGTGCCGATGTTAACAATGATTTAGATATTAATATTCTCGATATTGTTCACCTGATAAATTTCAAATACAAAGGCGGTTCCGAACCGGTTTGCCCATAATGCATAATAGATATCGTTCTGGCAGTCCTTAATTTACTTTGCTAATGATACAGAAAACCGAAGAGTTATCTATTTCCTTGATATTATATGATAGTTTAAGCTTTAACATTATATTAATAAAATCTTCAGATGAAAATGTTGTTGCGGAAAATCCATCTGTGCAAATTATTTTGCCATTTTTAGTTTTTCCCCAGTCTATTTCACCCAGCAAGTTATTTTCAGACTGGATCTTAAACCATTCCAACCTGTCTTCCCAAAATTTCTCCGAATAGCTCGAAAAAAATGCTGATCCCTCTGGTTTAAGAACACGAAGAGTTTCGTTGATAAGTTTTTCCGGGTCAACATGAAAGGCCGAGATACCATTTTGAATACAAATTACTTTATTGAAACAGTTTTTTTCGAAAGCCAACTCGGATGCATTCATCGTATGAAGTTGAATATTGTCAAACCCTGATAAATATTTTTTAGCCGATACAATATTGGCTTGTGATGAATCAATTCCAAAAACAGTTTGAGCTTTTTGGGCTAATGGTTTGAGTACCCGGCCATATCCGCATCCAAGTTCCAGTACTGAATCAGCCGATTTAATATTTTTTAGAACAAAATCTATTTCAGCTTGGAGATATTGCCGAGTTCGGGGGGGAGCAACTTCATATACTTTTTTTAGTTTTTCAGCCGAAAGATTTTTATCGTAGTAACCGGTCATGTTTTTATTCCCAAAATAGTCTTATTCATCTTTTTCTTTATTCTCTCTTTTCTTAATAATCTCTGCCAAAAATTCCCGTCGTTTCTCCAGCCACTCTTTTTGAAGTTTTAGCTCATCAAGTTTAGTTTTTTCATCGGTCTGCTTTTGTCGCTCTTTGACCGTATTGATCTCATCTCCAAGAGTCTCAAAACGACGTTGCATATTTTCAAGTGACTCTGCCTGCTCGGCCTTATCAAAGACAATTTTCTCGGGGGTTGACTTATCTTTGGCGAGTTCCGATGTTTCCTCGATATTATTTTTGGGAATAAATCT
>JAAERC010000638.1 GCA_024230695.1 Candidatus Zixiibacteriota bacterium | reverse complement strand
CGCCATGCCTTAATTTTCAATAAATACATATTGCCTCCATAAATTATACTGATAGCAAATTTGAAATATCTTTCAGGATCATTCAATGATATAATATTCAATCCCCATCGTCAATATGAATAATGAATATATTTGCTATTTAAGGGGTGCCCCACAGCTTGTTATAAATCCTGAGACAAAACGAAGGGCTGTGGGTTAATAACTAAGCAGCAGACAATTTCTTTAATATCTCAGGAAGTTGATCCCAGGTCTTATTTTCCAACAACCGACCGTTTTTCTTTTTATGAAACCCGCCCCACTGCTTGAAAAAGAAAGGTACTTTCTTTTTAATACATTGCTCTTTTATATCAATAACCCATTCTTCCTTGATCGAACGAGAACGAGGCCCCGATTCACCGCCGACAATCACCCAATCAATTCCTTTAAGATTTAATTTCGGCAATGGTTCTAACAAAGGCTCAAGCGAGAGAAATTTTGTTTTGGCTTTGGTCTGTCTTAGATCATCAATCCGATACCGACATCGCTCATTTTCGACTGTCACGCCCATCATGATATTTTCGGCCCAATCTAATTTATCTGATAGTCTGACTAATCGTGGTGATCTTTTGGTTAAAATCTGAAACTGATGATGTTCCGCTTTTGTCATTGTGGCAAATATCTTTTTTATAAATGATAATGGCACTTTCTTATGAAACAAATCGCTCATCGAATTGACAAATATCATCTGCGGTTTTTTCCATTTAAGCGGTAACTCAAGTGAATCAGGATGTAATGCAACTTCAAATCCGGTTTCGTAATTGGGCGATCCCATCGCTTTGAGTCGTTTGGCCATCCGTTCGGCATAACAGTGCGCACATCCGGCCGATATTTTAGAACACCCCGTCACCGGATTCCATGTCGACTCCGTCCATTCAATTGAAGTTTTTAAAGCCATAAAGTTATCCCAATAATTATTTGATATAGTAAAATACAATCAAATTATACTACTCAAAATCACATATTGAGGCTAATAGGTAATTAATCTTGTTTGAATAGTGGTACCCCACTGACAGCCGCTGTCAGTCTTATTTACAATTTCTTTATTCAATCAATGTTATTTTGAATTAACGCCTGTTACTTATGAACAGAAAATTTACATATGAGACATTTTGGGCAAAACCCCTTATGGAGTAGCATACAGAATCAACATTGAATTGATAGCTTTTTCTCAAAAGTGAAGGAACGAACCCATTTCGTCGGAATGGCATGTTATAGTTTGAGTTACAAAGTATTTTTATGATTAGATTTTAGCTCAAAATGACGAAACGATATCCACCGATGGTGGCCCATTACGCTGTTAATTAATGATAAGCAATAAGATACGAGGAATTTTTAAAATTATGGAATATTACTTAAACCGATATCCGGCGGAGATACGGAAGGTGGCGTCGAGGTCACTATTATGCAAATAAGCCAGATCGATTTTGATTCGATTGATATTCAGTCCAACGCCGGCGGTGAATTTTCCAATATCAGAACCGAGCCGACCAAATATCAATTCTTTGTATGACAACTCACCGCCAAAATGAGAATCAAATGAAATATCACCGACCCAGAATTGCGAGGCATCTTTGATACCCTCAAATCTAATATCACCAGATAGTGCAAGTCTGAGAGTAAAATCTTTAATATTATGTTTGAACAGTACACCCGGCTTAACCGTCGGCAAGATCGACTCAGAATATTTTTGCGTAAACCGAATATACCCCGAGGTCAGATCAGTGACCATCAATCCCAACCGAAACTTGTTACTAAGTTGGTACAACGCTCCGGCATCAACGGTGAAACCAAACCCCTTACTGGCACCCAAGTCGCGATAGATAATCCGAGCCGTCACTCCAAAATCTATTTTGTTTTTGATCTTCCCGGAAACCGATCCGGCCAAAAGATAATCACCATGAGTCAACTCACGGACAATAACCGGTCGATTACGAGCGGCATCCCACTCAGTGATATTTATCCCACCTCCGCCAAGATAATAAAAATAAAAACCATACGCTTTGATTGTACTATTAACTTTTTTGCGATTACTTGTATATCCGATAAAATCATGATTAAGAAGCGACCCAAATGTCTCAGCATGCATCGCGGTAATATTTTGTCCACTCAGATAATTCAACCCGGCCGGATTCCAGTATCCAGCAGTCGCGTCAAACGGCCCGGCAATAGTTGCACCACCCATCCCCAATGCCCGACCGCCGACACCAAGTGCAAACGACTCCCCGGCATATTTAGCCGAAAAGGCAGGAGTGATCATTAAAACAACTAATATTAGAATAAGTATCGTTTTCATAAGCTCTATTATATTATATGCAAATTATATTTGCAAGATGAAGCTTTTTAAGGAAAAGCTAAAAGGTGATGATATCACCAAAAAAAAGGGCGGACTATTCATCCGCCCCTAATATTAAATTCCAAATTAGAAAGAATTAATTACTTTCTTTATCAGTTTTCTCAGCTTTGATCAAACTTGGGCAACCCTTGTGAGTAGTTTCGCCATCTGCAACAGCCGCAACTACCTCAGCCTTGAATCCCTTTTTTGTAACCAATTTAACCAGTTTATCAGATTCGACTTTAGTCGGGTCGAAACAAACTGTTGCCATTCCACTTTTATGATCGATTGAAACGACCTTAAAAACGCCATCCTGCTCCATAAGAGCCTTGGAAACCGATGATTCACAACCGCCGCAAGTCATACCTTTGATATTCATTGAAACGACTTCGCATTTTCCTTTGTGATCACAGTCGGCTTTTGCGTCTTCATAACCTTTGATGCCGCAAGTCTTGGCACAAGCTTTAGAACAACCTACTGTGGCTTTTGAATCTTTTGAACCGCACTGAGGGCCGGCCAAAACAAAATTAGTCATTGCCATAAAAGCAAAAACAACCAAAACTGCCAAAATTACATTCTTTTTCACGTTGCCTCCATTAAAATGTATTAGTTTGATTTCTATTTAATACTTATTTTGTCTGCTTTATCAGTTCTTTAACGATTTAACATTACAGTTTCAAAAAAGTTCCATATTCCAAGCTTTTTTATATCTTCTTTGGTATAATAAAATAACTCTAAATTAAGTTATCGGCCAGTTGGCGTGTAAATGTTTGTTGCCTATCGTAATAAAATTTAATAATTAGTTGTGTATAAGATATGAAAATTGACAAAAAAGTAAAGACAATAATCGGTTGGCTTCTGGCAATCACTATTCTG
>JAAERC010000637.1 GCA_024230695.1 Candidatus Zixiibacteriota bacterium | reverse complement strand
CAGGCTGAGCAAGCGTATTATAGACATCACGGGCGGTACAATCTAGATAAGCAGGCAAAACGCGGAGCTTCTTTCGTTTGTCCCAATTGCAAGCTCTAGCGGCCAAGACAAAAAGATCAAACCAATCCTGCCAAGTCTCACTAATATCCTCTCCGGTGAAAAGCTTTAAAAGAGAGAGCGGAACTACAGTCGGCAAAATCCCAGGAATATTATTCTGATGTTCTGCCTCATAATTATTAAGCTGTTGTCGAACAACCTGTACATGTGCATGATTAGCAACTTGTATATTATTTCGGGTATTCCTAATATCAGCAAATTCATCCCGTAAACCTTGGGGAAAATCATAAGTTTGTTGAAAATCTTGACCTTGTGGGATATTCATCAGAATTTTTCCAACAATGAGAAAGAATCTTAACTTCTCCTATTGGTTGAAACAGAAAAATCCTAATGACCACGGCGAAATTCTCGGGTTCCTGTTCGAGGATTTCGTCGCAGACGTAATTTTACCGGTATCAAATCGTGAAAGAATCCGTTATTATTGCGTTCGAAATGTCATGCAACTATTATGATTTTGTTTAGTCCGAAGTTCATAATTTATCCACCTATATATTTTTATAGTACATTTTTATAATCGCTTATTCTCATCTGGTTCTTACAATTT
>JAAERC010000636.1 GCA_024230695.1 Candidatus Zixiibacteriota bacterium | reverse complement strand
TGGTACTCTCCGTAAATTTCTCTTAAGCAATCTGCTATCTCACCGATTGTGGCATACTCCTCAACCGCCTCAATAACAGGAACTACAATATTTGTTTTTTCCTTAGCGGTGTTTTTTATTTTATTCAAACACTGCAAGACTTTTTCATTATTTCGGGTTTTCTTTAAATTACTTAATTTCTCAACCTGCTTTTGTTCCAACGAGGGGTCAACTGTTAGAATTTCTGATGGAACCGTGTCAAGACTACTTTTGAACTTGTTGACACCAATAATCGTTGTTTCGTCTGATTCAATCGCTTTTTGATACTTATAAGCCGAGTTGGCGATCTCAGTTTTAAAATATCCGTTTTCAACACACTTAATGGCGCCGCCATGATTTTTTATTATCTCCATCAGATCAATTGTTTTCTTTTCAATCTCTGAGGTCAGATGTTCAAGAAGATAAGAGCCGCCTAAAGGATCGGCCGAGTCGGTAATACCTGATTCAAACCCAAGTATCTGCTGGGTGCGAAGAGCGATCTCCGCCGATTTTTCAGTCGGCAGGGCTAATGCTTCATCATATGCATTGGTATGTAACGATTGTGTTCCCCCTAAAACCGCCGCCAGTGCCTGCATCGCTGTACGGACAATATTGTTTTCCGGTTGTTGCGCAGTAAGTGTGGAACCACCGGTTTGAGTATGAAATCGAAGCAGAAGAGATTTTTCATTTTTGGCGCCGAATTGTTCTTTGACGATTTTGGCCCATATTTTTCTGGCGGCACGGAATTTGGCCACCTCTTCAAAAAGATTGCTATGCGATGCAAAAAAGAACGATAAGCGCGGCGCGAAAGCATCAATATCAAGTCCTGCTTTTAGCGCACCTTTGACATATGCAATTGCATCGGATAATGTAAAAGCAATCTCCTGAACAGCGGTAGCTCCTGCCTCGCGGATATGGTATCCGGAAATCGAAATAGTATTAAATCGTGGCAGGTGTTTCCCGGCATAAGCAAAAATATCGGTGATAATACGCATCGATGGTTCCGGCGGAAAAATATATGTCCCCCGGGCGATAAATTCTTTTAAAATATCGTTTTGAATTGTGCCAGAAATATCTTTGGAAGCAACGCCCTGTTTTTTTGCGACGGTGATATACATCGCCAACAAAATAACGGCGGTCGAATTGATTGTCATCGACGTTGATACTTCACCGAGAGGAATCTTGTCAAACAGTTGCTCCATATCGGCGAGAGAATCTATCGCGACTCCGGTACGTCCGACCTCCCCATGAGCCATCGGATTATCCGAATCATATCCGATTTGTGTTGCCAGATCAAAAGCAACTGACAATCCGGTCTGCCCGTTTTTTAAAAGATATCTAAAACGATTATTGGTTTCCTCGGCGGTGCCAAATCCGGCGTACTGTCGCATTGTCCAGAACCGTCCACGGTACATATTTTTATATATCCCGCGTGTGTAGGGATATTCACCAGGTCGGGTTTGTTTGTTATCCGAATCTACTTTCTCGGCAACTACCGGAATTTTAATTCCTGATGTTGTTTCTTTATCGCTTTTATCCAAATTCATCTATTCAAATTCAATCAGATTATGATTTTTTTCCACAGCCTCACCATCTGAAACAAATATCGTCTTGACCGTTCCTGCGGATGTGGCCTTGATAATATTTTCCATTTTCATTGCTTCGATAATAATCAGTGGATCGCCTTTTTTGACTTCATCGCCGACTTCAACTTCAGATTGGAGAACCAAACCGGGCATCGGCGCTAACACAATTTTAGCGCCCTGACCTTCCGATGAAGTCCCCGCCTTTTTTCTCAACTCAGCCAAACTATAAGATTCTACTCGAGCATCCAATTCGGAACCATCGAGAAACATCGATAAGGTACCATTATTTCTTGTGATCCCAATTTCAGAGGAGTTGTCATTTAATCGAAATAGAAATTTTTGACCGGACAGCTTATCAAAGCTAACCTCATATTTGTCACCATTTAATTCGACAAAACAACTATCACCCTGACGGGAAAGATTAAGATCATATTCGGTATCATCGATTGTAACTAAAAACCGTTCTTTTATAGTTGTATCCGACATATCTTATCTACCCCCACCAAGTCGAGTAACGCCCCTGCCGCGATAATATCGGGACCATCCGTCTTTGGAGGTGGTGCCTCCTTTTGCGGCACTGCCGCCTTTCTGTTCAACAGTTGAATTTAGTGATACTTTACCACTCTCCAGATATTCAAAAACCGCCGCTGAAATAGCCGCCTTTTGTTTTACATCCTCTTTTTGACAGGAGAATTTCATTTCCGGGAATTCTTTTCCAACAAAATCAGTTGCATAATCTCCCATTCTGAAATTTTGATTATTCATCACAGCACATGCAAATCCAATCGTTGTACTTAATCCTGAAATACTATATTCTCTCAATGCTCTTAGTGTGCGTTCGATCGCTTCATTACGATCAGCACCCCAAACAGCCATCTTGGCGATCATCGGGTCATAATAAATAGGTATCTGTGAACCGGCAACAACTCCGGCATCCACGCGCACACCTGGACCTGATGGTTCACGATACTGATTTATCGTCCCGGTCGAGGGCATAAAACCCTGCTCAGAATCTTCGGCATATATCCGGCACTCGATAGCATGGCCATTTTGTTTGACATCCTGCTGTTTTATCGACAGCTTTTTGCCTTCGGCGATTCGGAACTGTTCACGGACAATATCGATTCCAGTTACCATCTCGGTGATAGGGTGTTCCACCTGTAAACGGGTATTAACCTCCAGGAAATAGAAATTCAGATCTTTATCTACCAAAAACTCAACCGTTCCGGCGCCAACATATTTTGATTCTTTTACAATATTAACCGCCGCGTCACCCATTCTTTTGAGAAGTTCCGGGGTCATAATCGGGCATGGTGATTCTTCGATCACTTTTTGATGACGGCGCTGAATTGAGCATTCCCTTTCGCCAAGATGAATAGCATTGCCATACATATCAGCCATTATTTGAATCTCAACATGACGTGGCTTGACTACGTATTTTTCAATAAATACCCGGCCATCACCAAAAGCATTTGTTGCCTCACGAATCGCCGATTCGACTGACTCTGTGAGCTTTGCCTTCTCCTCGACTACTCGCATACCCTTACCACCGCCACCAGCGGCGGCTTTAATTAAAACTGGATATCCGATTTTCTCAGCAATTGATTCTACCTGTGAAATATTGGAATTATCAAACTCATCACCCGGAACAAGCGGCAGTTTTGCCTTAATGGCCATCTGACGTGCTTCAAGCTTGTCGCCCAATAGTGCAATCGTTTCTGACTTTGGTCCAATAAATATAATGCCGCTTTTTTCACACAGCTTGGCGAATTCGGCGTTTTCAGCAAGAAAACCATAACCGGGATGAATCGCATCGGCCTTAGATTTTTTGGCTATTTCAATAATTTTATTTTGTACTAAATAACTTTCGTTTGAAGGAGAAGGACCGACATAGTACACTTCATCAGCCAGTCGGACATGATAAGCGGTGCGGTCACATTCGGAGTATATCGCAACTGATTTGATTCCAGCATCGGCGCAGCCTCGAATGATCCGAACCGCGATTTCCCCCCTATTGGCCACTAATACTTTTTTAATTTTTTTATCCATAATGTTTACAATGGGATATTTCCATGTTTTTTGGGAGGATTCTCATCTTTTTTGGTCTCAAGCATCTGATATGCGCGTATTAATCGAGCTCGGGTCGTTTTGGGTTCAATAATATCATCAACATACCCGCGCCCCGCCGCTTTAAACGGATTAGCGAACTGCTCTCGGAATTCCTCGGTTTTCTTTTCTAACTCGGCCCCAGGATCTTTGGCACTGGCAATATCTTTTTTGAAAATAATCTCGGCCGCGCCTTTGGAACCCATGACCGCAATCTCGGCGGTCGGCCAAGCATAGTTCATATCGCCACGAACATGTTTGGAATTCATAACATCGTACGCTCCGCCATATGCTTTGCGGGTGATAACGGTAATTTTAGGTACCGTTGCTTCGCAATATGCATAAAGCAATTTAGCACCGTTTTTAATTATACCGCCATGTTCCTGGTCGGTGCCGGGCAAAAACCCGGGAACATCTTCAAAGGTCAAAATCGGAATATTAAATGAATCGCAGAACCGAATAAACCGTGCGCCCTTCATCGATGAATTGATATCGAGACATCCGGCCAGAACCGAAGGCTGGTTGGCGATAATTCCAATTGAACGGCCGCCAAGTCGCGCGAATCCAACAATTATATTCATCGCAAAATCTTCATGTACTTCAAAAAACTCACCGTCGTCAACAATACCGCCAATCACTTCTTTCATATCGTAGGATTTATTCGAATCTTCTGGAACAATGCTGTTTAGTTTTTCATCTTCGCGATCAAGCGGGTCGGTACATTCGACCATTGGCGGATCTTCGAGATTGTTCAACGGAATATAACTATACAGCTTGCGTACTTTCTGAATCGTTTCAGCCTCGTTTTCGCAGGCAAAATGTGCCACACCCGATTTTGAAGCATGCGTCATCGCACCGCCAAGTTCTTCGGAAGTGACAATCTCATTGGTGACAGTTTTGACAACATTTGGCCCGGTGACAAACATATAAGATGTATTCTTGACCATAAAAATAAAATCGGTTATAGCCGGACTATACACCGCACCACCAGCGCATGGTCCCAAAATCACAGAAATTTGAGGAACGACACCAGAAGCCAATGTGTTAAGCAGG
>JAAERC010000635.1 GCA_024230695.1 Candidatus Zixiibacteriota bacterium | reverse complement strand
TAATGAACGGATAATTTCCAGTAACAACGCCCAAACAGATCCCCGAACATCTGAATTTTCAGAAAGCTATTTAAAACCGTTGGGTATAACATCGTTGATGGATACATCATTTCTTGTCTCAGGAAAACTTCTTGGAGTGGTTAGTGTTGAGCATATTGGTAAACCACGCGAATGGAAAAATGATGAGATCGCCTTTATCGATGAAATTTCGAGTCAATTATCGCAGGTCTATTCAAATTCAGAACGTAAACGGTCAGAAAAAGTTCAGTCTGCATTATTCAAAATATCAGAAGCATCTAATACCTCAAAAAGTATAGAAGAGCTATTAAAAATTATTCATACAACATTGGAAACTTTTATTGATGTTCCGAATTTTTTTGTCGCCTTATATAATCAGGAAACAGGACTATATGCTTTCCCATACAGTGTAGATGAATGTGACGATATATATTTTAGTCCATCGGAGCTTCGTAATAGCTTGACTGATTACGTTAGAAAGACCGGCGAATCAATTCTTATCGATGCAAAGTGTTATGCTGAATTATCAGAAAATCATAAAGTTTGTGTTGTCGGTACACTACCACCAATTTGGCTCGGCGTCCCATTAAAAACCGCACAAGGTATAATTGGTGTAGCTGTCGTTCAGGATTATCATAATGCCGATGCTTATACAATGGATGACCTCGAACTTCTTTCGTCTATATCAAATTACCTTGCAATGGCAATTGAGAGAAAGCAGATGATCAATCAGAAGATATCACTGCAGGAAGAACTGGAAAGAGCCCAAAGAATGGAATCACTCGGTATCCTGGCGGGTGGTGTGGCACATGATTTAAATAATATGTTAGGCCCATTAGTTGGTTATCCGGAATTAATTTTAATGAAACTACCGGAAGATAGCCCTATACGGAAGCAAGTGAAACGAATCGGCCGGTCGGCCAAAGATGCCGCCGATGTCATTCAGGATCTTCTCACATTGGCACGTCGTGGTCGCTATGAGATGGAACCAACTAATTTGGTTGAGGTTGTTGAGTTTTACCTTGATTCACCCAGCCATCAAAAACTGGCCGAGGAAAGGCCGGAAATTACAATTAATTGTGATTTTCAGGATAAACAACTATTTATTAACGGCTCTTCCCCGCATTTATCCAAAGTAGTAATGAATTTGATTGTTAATGCTTCTGATGCAATGGCAACATCGGGAGATTTGAGTATTTCGGTAACGCAGGAATCATTAGATAAGCTATATGGCGGGTTTAATAAAATCGAACCGGGTAATTATACAATTCTTAAAGTCCGTGATACCGGTATGGGGATTGAAGGCGAAGATCTTGATAAAATTTTTGAGCCTTACTATTCCAAGAAAAAGATGGGTTCAAGTGGCAGTGGGCTTGGTTTATCGGTAGTCTATGGAATAGTAAAAGATCATCATGGGTACTATGATATTTTCTCATCAAAAGGAAAAGGAACCGAATTTATTTTGTATTTCCCGGCAATTGAAAAACCAGCTAATAGTATAATTGATCCTAAAGATGAGATTGGCGGACAAGAAACAATTTTAATTATTGATGATGCTCCGGAGCAAAGGGATATTGCTACCGAGTTTTTGAGTAGTTTAGGATACAATGCAGTCACTGCTGAAAATGGACACAAGGCAATCGATTATTTATCCCATAACCAAGTTGATTTGATAATGATTGATATGATAATGGAAAAAGATTTTGATGGATTAGACACTTATCGCCAAATAGTTAAAATGCATCCCGGTCAAAAAGCTATTGTTGTGAGCGGTTTTTCTGCCACTGAACGAGTTGATGAGATGCTTGCGCTTGGAGCCGGAGCATATGTTAAAAAGCCTTTTACATTTGGGGCTCTGAGTAAAGCTATCAGAGATGAACTTGACAGACCTGAAGATTCCAAAGTACCTGTTATATAAACTCAAATTTTATATTAAACTATTTCTAACAACAAGATGGGCCATCATCACAACCGCATGATGGTTCTGTGTTTTTAAGAGCTCCCACAATTATTGCCGCGGCGCAACCTACTCCGGCTTTAACCGATAATGCCTCTTCGGGACAATTTATTGCACAAGCTCCACATTCCATACAGGCATCGCGATCAACAATTTTGGCTCTTTTGTTTTCAATAGTGAATACCGCATGTGGGCAAACCATAAGACACATCTGGCATCCATTGCATTTATCCGCATTATATTCAAGCGTGACAACATCTGGTAGATAACGCATGCCAATCATATAAATATCCCAATTATTAATAGTATTAACCCTATTGTTGCGGCACCGGCTTGAATTGGAACGGCAACTTTCATCTCTTTTAGAACACCCGAAAGAGATGTATAGGTGGAACTTCCGGTAAAATTCATGGTGATAAAACTGCTTATGGCCGGAAAGATAAATAACCAGGCATAATGAGAAAAATCATTTGGAAACAGAGCCATAAAATTACTCGAATACCAACTAATAACAAAAAAGAGTAGTAACCCAATCCAAATGCCTTTGACAGAAAATGATTTTCCCGGTAATACAGGCAATAGAATCGGAGGTAAAACAGTACCAACTATATATCCAAAAAATAATAATATGGCCAATATCGTGCCATTATCAATTATACGTTCTATCGAAAATATGCCGGGGCCAAATCCGGATAGGACAAACAAAACAGTAGCGACTAAAAGCGGAAATTTAATATATGCTATCATGTCATTGGGAATTAAAATCGCACGATCCCAGATAGTGAATCGAACCTGACGCATTGACGCGGTGGCTTTATTATTGGCCTGTAGGAAGGCAGTTATATCAATTGCGCGAACTGGTCCATAAACAATTCGGAATCCACTTCGTTTTTTAACATCATGAGCCGAAATACCCGGGGCACCTAATTGCGGAACAATTATACGGCCGTGCGAGACGACTTTACCCAATCCAGTCTTACCGATCCGGTCAACTATTTCATCGGTTCCAAAAGTCCCTTTTCCAGCGGCACACCAGACATTTATACCTTTGGTGTCGATAACCATTATCCACCCGTCAATCCCGCCAAGTTGGGAACGAAGCCGGTCAAAACTTAATTTATAATTGGCTGACACAAACACTGGTGATTTATCTGAGGGATCACCAACAGCATATAATCCGGGCTCAACCCGATATTTATTTCGCCCAAAACTCCATCGGACTTTCCACCCGCCAAGTCGGTCCGAGAAACTCAAATTGGTATCAACTTTCGAGATTTCCCCGATCTTTGATTTTACTTTACCAATGATCCAGTTTTGCTTTTTTGGTACAGTTTGTGTCTGGATATCTGTTAACTGAATATCAGATGAACAGCAAGAAGGTACAACAGATTTCGTATCTTTGTTATCTTTGTTTTTTTGTGGGTCTGTTTCCATAATTCATCTTTAGCTGTAACTATAGTGTTACCATGTCACAGTATTATACGGACAATAATTATCTTTGTTATAGCCTTTTCAAATATAACAAATTTACCGGAAGTGTCAATCCGGTATAATTTACTAACTCATATATTTAGATAATATTGGACATTGAACAGATAATCCGGTATTATTTTCTATAACAAATTATAAAATAAGTTATTAACCGGAGGAGCCATGAAATTATATTTACTTTTAATCAGTGTTGGATTAATTTTTGCCGCTCTATCCTGTTCAGGGGAAGGCAATCAGGATAAACGGTTTGAGACCCTCGCTAATCAATATATTGAAAGATTAATACAACAAAACCCTGAATGGGCGACCTGGCTGGGCGATCATCGTTTTGATAATCGACTTAACGATTACAGTAGAAGTGGTATTGTTG
>JAAERC010000634.1 GCA_024230695.1 Candidatus Zixiibacteriota bacterium | reverse complement strand
CAAACCTTCCTTGGGTCTTGGGGGAACGGTTATTTTTGTGCAAACAAAAGGCAACACAGAAAACAACGCAAACGCCGAGTTGATTGGATACACGAACGGAGATTGGCAAACGCAAAGAGAAGCGGACCTTATGCTTGCGGGTCGTGGCGTTGGATTTGTTCGCGACTTTTATATTGACTTACACCCCGAGGCGGATTATTACTTCACGGGGCAAGGTGTGACGGAAACAACGTCGGGAGGTGGTGATAAGTCCGTTAAATTAAGCGAAGCTTTAAAAGACCGAAGCGATCAAAATTGGCGAAATATTTGGACTTATTCAGATGATTGTTTGAGATTCGCAGCTATTCGCGGCGGTTTCGGCACCAATACACAAACGCGCGTTGTTTACGGATGCCAATTGGATGCTCAAGACCCGCTTAATATTCACAACGGGACGCAATATCCCGTTTTATTCACAAGTGGAAGCGGCTCTTCGGATGCTTCTTCGGGAAGGTTTGGGTTTATTCAGCCAATTACAGGATATACAGACGGAGAAGATTCAAATTATAACAATACTAAGGGGATGCCTATTTTCGGCCCTTCTAAAAGTGTTATCGGTACAGCTTCCCCTCTTCCTGGTCAATTGTCAATTCATTCTATTATTGACGATTGGAGACATAACGACCGACCTATTGCAATGTTTTATATTTTAAGTTCGGGCGGGATTGGAATTCAATATAATTCGGGAACTTACGCTTCAACAAGTTACTCCACCGTAATAAACGCGGCGGGACTTGGTATGATAGGCGTTGCCAATAGCGTTCATTATTCAAAGGCCGATGGGTGTATTTATGCCTACACAAGGCAAAGTTCGGGAGGTACTACGACACAAAGATTGTATAAAATAGACCACAACGGCGGAGCGTATGACGACCCGCTTAATTATTCCGCGGCTTTGTTGATGCAATTTAATTTTGCAACGGGAACGGAATTGACGCGAACCTTGGCAAGTACGACGGGAACCTTTGACTTGTATCCTTATGGTTTAGCCAATATAGTTCCAAGCGATAACTTGGTTGTCAATGGTTATGCGGTTCTATATTTACAAGATATTTGGGGTAACTGTTTAGTTGAATTAAAGCACAACGGCGGAGTTTCTTCTTCTCCCGCGGATTGGGACTTTGAAGTTGTCGCGGGTGTATTTGGACACGGGAACCCAATACCAAGCCGATCGTCGGGAATTGGACCCGCTGCGGAATTTGACTTTGTGGGGGACTTAGATAGCACGCCTATACCAATACTTGGAAGCCCTTATTTTAGAATGTTTGGAGGTTTCGCTTATATGCCTATTCGTAACCAGGGGCAATTCATAAGATACAACCCAGTAACAAAAGAAGTATTATATTTGTCGGGGGAATATGGCGATTCGTTTAACGGTAGATTAATAATAACTTAATGAAAGAATTAATAAGACAAGAAGACTATCGCGACGGAATTCCGTTGGCGACGTCTGCAGACTTGACCCTTGATGATTGTATTGCATTAACAAAGGCGTTTTATTACGACTTTGACGAAGAGGGGAATTGGGTTGAATTCACAAAAAATTATTATCTTGAGCATGAAGATTTCCAAACCGTCCAAGAGTATATTGAATATTATCAACAAAACGGTTATTTATTCGTAATAATATAAATATGAATTATACACTGCAATCTTGCGACGAATCAAGTTATCCCTCAATTTCAAATCTTTGTTGGGTTGGTTCTCACCCTTACGAAGGTTTATTTGTGTCAATAAACCAAATATTCCAAGGCCAGCCAATTGACGAAAATAAAAGGTATCAATTGGTACTTTCCGCGGTTGGGGTTTGTTTTGAGAATGTTCCGAACTTACTGGTTTTAGAGCCTCAAATTTGCGACACTTCCAACGGCTTTTTGTATCGTAATTGCGAGACGGGCGAAGAGGTTGTTTTTTTCTTTGCGCTGCAAGACCCAATTGACAACGTTCTCAAGATTGACGGAACTTGTGATTGTTGGGAGCTACAAGGACCAGGTTCTCCCGCGACGGTTATCTTGTACGATAATTATTCGGAGTGCGACACGTGCGAGAATTGCAAAACGGAACTTTGCGAAAACGGTGAGCGTACAATCGGAACCGCCGTCGTTGTGGAATTACCCGACCCGCCGCCGCCCGATAGAGGTTTTGATAAATGCTGTTACAATAACCTTGTACTTGCGGACTTGTCCGACATTGACCCGTATAAGAACGACTTCAACGGCTTCTTCTTCAAACGTCAAACCCCTAACAGTACGGTAAATTTCATATTAATTAGATTGTCGGACGCTTCGGAGTATAATCTTAACGATGCGACATACGGCGATTTTATTGACTTCGGAGGAAACCAAACCGACTTGTCTTATTATGTTGTTGATTGGAGAAAAGTCTTATCCCTTCTAGGGGTCGGAGGTTACCAAATAAAGAAGGAATTAACCATTGCGGGCGTTACGGTTGATATATTTTCTAATACCTTTAATTTACAAGAATTTTCAATTGACATAGCGGACAAAACTGTTCGTTTTGATTCTTACATGAATGGTAAGTTGATTAATATTGATACCGATTTTTCTAATTCGGGATACAAGACTTCCCTTCGCGTTCCTGGTTTCTTTGGTCGCGGAGATTATTCTTATGAAGAAGACAGGATTTCGCAAAGGGATTATAAATTCAAGCAAAATACAGTTAATAGAAGTACTGAATACCAATATCAAGCGGAGCTTCTTCCCGAATGTATCACTTCCGAATTGTGGGATTTCCTTCTTTTCGGTGATGAAATACAAATTTCAGACTATAACAAAAACAATCATTCGTACAAATACGATAGAATAAGCGTGAAATTGGAAGACAACGGAGGAACCGAATTCTCGTCTCTTACAAGAAACGCCAATATAAATTTGACTTTTAGTAATAGAATTGAAAACAATAGAAAAACAAATTGTTAATGAAAGTTTATAAACAAGGGGCGTTTGTAGTCATTGAGACGCCGACACAAAAAACCATAATCCCAAGGGCGAGCTTTGACTTTGACCCCATTGGGCAAACGGGAACTATAAAAATGAGAAGCGTTGAAGACACTTTTAACAGTATCAACGAAGTCTTTTCTAATATAGAAAAAGAAGACGGTACTTCAGCGGGCGCGAATTTATCCGACGTATTGTCATACTTGTCGGACCTTCCCCTTGAAGGCGGCAGCGGTGGCGGTTCCGTCACTATTACAGGCGACGACGTTGGTCTTGCTAGGCAAAATCAATTTGATGCAAAATACACGGGGTTTGTGATTGACCTTGAAAACCCCGACGGCGGCAGTTGGCCCGACTTCCCTTTTTCTATTGAACAAGTAAATATTGTATTAAATTTACCTTATACGATTGCAGATTTCTCCGACACTTATGACGATGTTCAAAACGTCAAAGAATTGGCGGAGTATTTGAATACTATCCAAAACTATTTCTATTTTAAAGGAGTGGGAGCTACTTCTTTGGGAATAATGTCGGGCAAGCTTCCCGTTTCTGAATTACAGACTTTAGAAATAAACGCGGCGGGAGATATATTGGAATATCAATCTTCGTCTTTGACTTATCAAACCGCGTCCGAAGCTTACAGCAATCAAGACGAGCTTCTTCTTGTTTTGGAGCAAAACGCGCAAAAGCAGAACGCGCCGAAAGGCTTAGGAACTAGAAGAGAAGAAAAACCATTTCCTACCACTGGTTTGATTTTAGCCTTGGCAGATTTGAACCCCTTCCGACATGAGTTATTAATTACAAACAATTCAACGGAAAACAATCTTTTTGTCGGATATGGCTCAAGTACGACTAATACCGATTATACAATAAAATTGGAACCAGGGGAGACTTTAATCACGGAACAATGTTTTTATATTACGGCATCTTGGGAGGCGGGAAGCACTTCGGGAACCGTTTTGATAACTGAAACAATATAGCAATGACCCAAATAATAAAAAACAAGGGCGCGGTGACGGGATTCGCGGATTATAACGACCTTGCAACGTCGGCGTCTCCCGTCTTTCTTAGCTCCAACACTTGGACGGACATTCCCAACGACGGCGCGGGAGCTTTTACAAATCTTAATTTTCTCCCTACGGGCGTCACTAGCGTATTGGACACTTCAACGGGATACTTGGACCTTTCTCAATTATCTCTTGGCGATTCTGTAATTATAAGGAACGATTTCACGGTTATTCCAAACGGCAACCGTGCAAACTTAGAATTTCGTTATCAATTAGGGAGCGGTTCGGGCCTTTATAGCTTGGACTATTTCGTTGGCAGATTAGACAGCGGCGCGGGCAATAGTTACCGTTATAACCTTTATACGCATTTGATTTATTTAGGGGATGATAACACACGATTAAACCCTATTAAATTGCAATTAAAACTTTCAAAAAACGGGAATTTCACAAATAACGGTTCCGCAATTCAAATATTGAGAAAATGATAAAAATATATAAAAACGAAGGGGCGGGTGCGATTTTTATTGAAGACGACAACGGCGCGCAATTCTTCAACTCTATACAAGCCGTAAGGCTTGACCCAACAAATAGTACGAATGTTTCTATCTATGACAATGTGAAAGATTTGTATTTGATTTATGAAGAAGATTATACTTTTTTTGTTGACGAGAACGGCGCACAATGGGGAACGGACGCGCAAACAACCGAGAACGCGCTCAATACTATATTTACTAACAGCGGGAGCCCAACTGGACAAGCTCCAACAATTACAAGTTCGTTAAGCGTTGACTTGGAACTTGGTCAGACTTTAAATTATGAACTTCAAGGGGACTATATCGTTGGCGTTGAATGGGACTTTTCTCTTATAGGTGGCGGAATCGTCAACGTTGAGGGGAATGTAAGAAAAATATTAGGCGGCTCAACGCTTGCTTTGGGTTCTTACTCCGTACCCGTTAAGGCCATAAATTACAACGGCTTTGATAGTCAAACATTGACTATCAACGTAATCAATCCGTCTTTTGTAAATACGAAAAGTTTGGACTTTCAAAATAATGATTGGCTTTTTGGGGCGGGTGTAAATTTGCAAGATACTTTTGCGAGAACTGGAAACGGAAGCGGCTCTTCCGACGCTTGGTCTATTTCTTTTTGGTTTAAAGGAGGTACGAATAATTCACAAAGCCAAACAATATTTTATTTCGGGTCTTCTTCGTTTGCTTCGGGTTTTGGTCATATATATCTAAGATATAGAGGCGGAAGCGATTCGCTAGAGCTTAGATATGGTACCAACTTTAATTTTTTAAAGTTGATAACGCCCAATAATACTCTCCCGTCTGGAAACTGGAAGCACGTTCTTGTTACTTATGACGGAGGCACGACAGGCGCGGCCTCGGGTTCTGTTACTGATTATTATAGCCGTTTCAATATTTTTATTGACGGAGTACTTCAAACAACAACAAATTCCAATTCAAATTTTGGCTTCACTGGTTCAATACCGACGGACTTTTTTAGGTTTGGAAGATCTTCTTCTTCTCAATACATGAGGAACGGATGCCGTTTGGATTATTGCGCAACATGGAACAGCGACCAAAGCGCAAATATATCTTCAATATATGGACCACAACAAAAACCTTCGGATTTGTTACTTTTACCCAACCCGCCAAACCATTGTTGGCCAATTGGAGAAGGGTCGGACGCTTTTCCGTTTCTTTTTGATATTGGAACGAGTGCAAATACAACAACTTTGCAAATGGTCGGAATGAATCAAGGGTCATTTGTTAACGACGTCAAATCATAATAAAACACTATCTACAAACTTATATTATGCAGGAAGAATTATTTAATAAAGTACTAGAACAGGGCTTCAATATCTTACTTTTATGCGCGGCTATTTACTATATGCACAAAAGAGTTGAAAAGATTGAAAGCCAAAGAGAAGCATTGACTAAAGACTTGGTTAATTTGCAACTCAAAACGGCGGAGGCCCTGGACAGACTTTCGGACAAACTAGATAATATTATCAATTATGGCTCAATCAATAAGAAGCATTAGTTCAGAGATTAAAACACAAAGAAACGACGTACTAAACCGAAAAACAACAAGCAAGTCCTTGTTTTTGTCGGGAATAGCCTTGGTTGCAATTTTAAACTTTTCAATTCCGCTGTTAAATGCGGAAGTAAGTTCTTGCAATTCTATATTCGTCAATTTTATTGAACTTGTGTCTCGTTCCATATTCCCAAACTTTACAGGGGGCCAAGGAACAGCCCCCGACCAATTTGTAAACAATTAACCATGTGCGAAATTTTACTTTTGGATATCGGCGGAGAAGATTCCGACTTTTTCCAAGCTACGTTTGAAGACTGCAATCAATTTGAAGGAAACATTGATTGTTCTTTGTTGTTTGAAAGTCCAAAAAACGGGCTTTATTCAATTAAAGGGATTTCTACGGACGGGAAGCTTTATGAAGCGGAGATTCTTGTTCCTAACTCTGAAAGAATCAATCCGACAAAGGTTTTTAAATGGGTAGCGAAGAAATTGAAAGAAATTCTTTGTCCAACTTGTTCTTGATGGAAAAATACTTATCTAGTCTTCAACTTAAAGCAATCCAAGGAAGTCTTTCCTTGGGGTTGCTTTGCTTTGGTGAATTATGCCAAAATATAGTTGATAAGTTAGACAAAGGAACAATCTTGGCTTCTCAAGAACTTTCTAGTTCCGACGAGTATCTTGAATACAACGTAAGATTCCCCAAGTTCGTACTTGTAGTAAAAATCTTAGCAGACGAAGAGGACATTGAGGTTCTTATTCATGCAAAGAACGACAACGGCAAAACGCTTGAATACTTGTTTGACGACTTTGACGGGGACCTTGAATTTTCAGCCCGCAAGCAACACGGGCGAGAGCCGTGCAAAAGTATAGAAGAATTACTTTGTTTTAGTCCTAATTAAGAAGAAGCCGAACGTCGTTTTGATGTTCGGCTTTGTTGGTTTATAACAGTCATTAGGCACAATTAAAGGCTTGCCCAAATATAAAAGCCTTGTTTACTTGAAATATCAAATATTTGCGGCTCTTTTTCTAATTCTTCTTTTAGGATTGTATAAGCTCCGTTTGTTTCTTCTGTAAAAAATTCTTCTTCATTGGGACGACCGTTTGCTATAAAGTTTTTTACCCAACAGTGTCCTTTGTAATCTTCAAGATAATGTTTTTTAAACTTTTCTATAATTAGGCTTTTTGCCTCTTCCAAACTTTCAGCCAATGCAAAGGAAGCCCCTTCGTGATAGCGTTTTTTTTCCCAGTAATATAATTTTATTTTGTTCATAGTTTTAGTTTAAGTCGTTTTATAACAGTCAATAAACAGCATTAAAACGCCTCTTATTTTTGGGTTAGGCACAATTAAAAACGTGCTGCCCCATTAAAGGATGAACACAATTTCTAAGCACCTGGCAAGGATCGTGATTACCGTTGTAGTAAATATTCCCTTCGTAGTTTATTCCTAGCCATTCCTTTAGTTGTTCAGAACCTTTTACAGTTCCTAACATTATAAAGTCCTTTGGTTGGTTAGCCTCAAAGTTTTCGTCTATTTCAAAGTTTGACCAAAATAAATGCCTCCCTATTTTTGCCGTTGGTTTTATTAGTGGCTCATAGTACGGTATTACATTCTCAATAACATACTTACCTTTAAAATTATAATCAAGGAATATTTTTACCTCATACAATCTTAAATCGGGGTATCTTGGTTTTCTATTTTTACCACTTCTTATCATTCGGCTATTACCTTGGCAAGGTGGAGAAAACCAAATAAAATCGTATTCCGTTGCGTGGTTCAAAAGGTATTCAAAAGCGTCACCAATTATTACATTCCTATTCGTCTTTCTATCGCTTATTACCTTTCCTATTTTAGGGTCTATTTCTACGTGCGTTATTTGGTTTTCCGTGTCGTTCCATAGTTCCGACTCTCCGCCAATTCCTGCGCATCCTATAAGTATTTTCATCTTTCTACGTTTAAAATAAAAGTGCCTAACAAGGCATATAAATTCATTCCGCTACGCTCCACGCATTATATGCAGAGCGTTATAAAATTAATTTTTTTACTAAATCTATTGAGTCCATTATCGCCGCCCTATACCCTACGTTCATTGAAATATTATTAGAGTACTTTTCGTACTTAGCTTTTAGACTTTCTAATTCTTTTATTAATTCATCTTTATTCATGATTCATCTGTTTTTATCCGTTAAAAATCTAACCATATAACCATACGTTATAAAATCAATAAAATCTTGCTTTGTGTTCCAAGATTAGCCTTATCACTTCCCCCGCCCATTCGGGACGGCAATCTTGATACAATACTTCCTTGATGCTTATTAAGTCGCTTCTATATTGTGAGAAGATTATATTCTTCTTTCTCAACGTCTCCGCGAAGTCAATCCAAGCTTTTTGTTGGTTGCGGTACTTCTTATACTTCCCGTTTTCGTCTTTAAGGCCGAACGGGTTGTTCTTGGCCTTATAAACGTCTCCGCGTCCGAAGTCGGACATTTTAGCGGCGATTGACATTGATACAACATAAGGAATGTTATATTGCTTTTCAAGAAATCGCGCTTCCATATCGTAGAGATTAAAAAAAACGCGTTCGTGTTCTTTTTGCGCGAATAAGTTAACAGTGAATAAGAATAATATTCCGATAATTAATGTTTGCTTTTTCATTTGTTCAGTGTTTTATTATGATTCTAAAATTTTGCCTAACTTTATAACCAAGAAGCAAGTCCCCGTTCCTTGGTTTTCTTTTGCCTCTATGCCCTTGAATTGATACCTTAGGACTTCGCCCCAAGAATGGAATTTAACCGTCTTAAACGGCTTAACTAACTTCATTGCCGCCGCTCTTGTTTCGGGGTTGTTTATGGTATTTCTGAAGCGCGGTCTTGTAGTCTTAATCTTTACGTCCCCTATTATTATAGGAGGGTAAATTTGATAGTTAAAAATTAAGGAAATATTGTCCAATGATAACCAAATACTTTTTGAAGTTGGGGTTTCGGACTTGAGTTCTTGAAGTTGCTTTTTTGTTAGATGAAGTGATAGTTCCATTTTTCTTTTATGTTGTTTCTATCTTGAAAAATGGGGGTTGGTCTTTGGTGAGATAGAAACAATTAACAACCAAAAAGTCGCCAACCCCCGTATTATTTTAATCCGATAAGCACCAACTTAAAACCAGTGCTATTATTATTGAAATTATTAATTTTTCCATGCTAAAAAGGAAGTTCCCCCGTTTCCGTATCCGCCCCGCCATAAGTCGGAGATTCGTCCGCGGTCATTTGTGGTATATCACTTGAACCGACGACTTGCATTCTCCAAGCTTGGAGAGTGTTAAAATACATATCTTTTCCTTCTTTGTTGGTCCATTTCCGCCCCCTTACGTTGAAGGATACCGAAACACTATCGCCGACCTTTACCTTGTCCAATTCGTCACACTTTGCTTGTGTGAATTCAAATTTGATAGTTTGGGGATATTCGTCGGGAGTCTGAACAACGAATTCGCGCTTGGCGAAGCTATCCGTCACTTGATTCTTAGGAAAGATTGCGATAATGTCTCCGTCAATAATTAATTCAGCCATTTGTATAATTGCTTTTAGTTTTACGTTAATAAATGCTTATATCGTTGATAGTCCTTTTCTATTGCTCTAATTTCGGACTCTTCGTTTGGTTCGGGTAGATAACAACCGTTTTCGCTTGAAAACTTCCTAAACCGTTCAATACTTAGCGTCATTTCTTCTTTTGTTAATTCACTGGATGATCTAAGATATTTTTTTGGACCTAGTCTTCCTTTTTTGTCTCTTAGGAATAAATCCTTATTAGACTCTAACTTGTAAAAGGACCGCTTAACCGTTTCAAGCGTATAACCAAATTCTAAAGCAAAGGCAGAAAGTATTACATGAAGATAAGCGTTTTGCTTTTTGCTTCTATTTGACTTGTCAGTAAGTTCAACATACGCGCCGCGTTCAAATAATTGGTTTACCCTTGTCTTGAATTTTTCCTTGTCCCTATCGTTTGTCAAGTCGTACTTCATTATCTAAACCCAATGTTCCAACCCTCTTCCATTTCCGCCCCTGGTACAACTTCGCCCGCTTTGAGCTTGTTCTTGATTGCGGTCTTGTCAACCGATTCGGTTATTTTGGTTTTGATGAATTCGTTTGGAAGAAGTTCTTGGTCCACAACTTTGACCGCCTTGGATGCCGTAAGATTGACCGAAACGGTCTGAAGCTTGAAGAACTTGTTCCCGTTCTTTCTTTCTTCTCCGAACTTGTCAACGGCGACCGTCATCAACTTGGATAGTCTTTCAATGTTTGATTGAAGAGCTTTGTCTTTTGCTCCAACACGGTCAACTATGGTCTTCTTGTATGCCTTCAAGGCTTCTCTCTCCGCTTTTATTTGTGTTATTACATGATAATAAGCGTCAAGCTTGTCGGCAAGTTCGTCTTGATTGATAATAAGACGATCGGCGAGTTCGTCGGGAATTTCGCCGTCTTGGTTATCGTTACAATATGTTTCTAGTTCGCGGAGAGTTCGCTCCAACTCTCCGCTTATTTCAAATAGGTTTTTCATTATTTAATATTTACAACAAGTGATTGAATAGTTTTTTCAGCTGCAGCGGAAAGTGTGAAGTACTTTCTTATGTCCTCAAAAGAAGACTCCCCTTTTGCTATCGCTTCCGCGGCCCCTTGGTATCTCCCAGGGTCAAAAGATTTCTTTTTCGGGGCCTTCTTGGCCTTTGTTTTAGGTGCTTCTTTCTTTGGCGTGTCTATACTATCCGAGTGAGTTGTGTCCGCGTCGTCAATAGCCCCCGTAGGAGTCATAAAAGTATATAGCAACGCGTACTTCATAGCGTACGTCGTGGCCTTACCCGCGGCTTTGTCTTGGCTGTCTATTCCGTGACCGATTCCGCTAATCTCTTGCGTTTCTCCGCTTGTATGGCAGAGGAGATACTTAGTCTTCACTATACAAAATACCGATTGCTTTGTCTTATCGCCTTCTTTCCATCTCTCAACGGTGGTCTGCTCTTCAATATCTATCGGAAGGATACAAAGGCCATTGTCGGCCATTGCTTTAGAATAGACTTCTTTAACGTCCTTATCGCTTACACCTTTGTAAGAATTGCGCCCGTAGCCTATGTTACTATTTTTTTCTAT
>JAAERC010000633.1 GCA_024230695.1 Candidatus Zixiibacteriota bacterium | reverse complement strand
TGTTTCTTAAACTCCTTATACTCCTGAACCTTGTTCTGGCTGATCACTTTCTTTTTCGGCTTCACTATTTTTACTGTTGTTTTTTCTTTATAAAAACTGTAATTGCCGCCATAGGTCTTAATTGAACTATTTTCTACCGATGCTATTGTTTTAGTGACCCGATCCAGAAAATAACGATCATGACTTACCATCAGAAAAGTACCGTTATAATCCAACAAGGCATCTTCAAGAGCTTGCCTGGAATCGATATCAAGATGATTTGTCGGCTCATCGAAAATCAGAAAATTAGCCGGGAGAAATAATAATTTGGCCATTGCCAGTTTTGATTTTTCACCACCGGAAAGAATAGAAATTTTCTTAAAAGTATCTTCTCCTCTAAATCCGAACCTGGCCAGAAATGATCTTAAACGCCCGGCATCCGCCAGTCTATCTACTTGCCAGAGTTCATCAAGGATGGTGTTATTATCATTTAATTCAGATAGTTCCTGATCGAAATAAGCTACATCAACTTTATTTCCGACTTGCAC
>JAAERC010000632.1 GCA_024230695.1 Candidatus Zixiibacteriota bacterium | reverse complement strand
GGAGAAACTCAAAGAGCTGAATTAGGCCAACAAGATATGTCGATCACGACCCCGGAAATACAAACAAGAACCCCGGCCAGTCAAAAGGGAAAGATTCCCTCTGGTCGGGGTTTTTATCAGCTTGAAGAGGAATCTTTATACCTGCCGGTCGAATACCCCAGTAATCAGAAACGGTTTTACTCATATCTCGACTCCGATACAGTCTCACTTCATTTTGATCGTGCCGGACGATTAATATTTATTGAAGTAAATATTCCCCGGCGCAGATGGAATATCAAAAATGATTTTGTTCCCCCGGAGATAGCCGATTCTGATGAAGCAAGATTTTTGGATTTTAGAAAATCGTTGATCGACCCAAAAGTTTTCTGCGATAAAGGCAAGAAACATCTTCTTATTTTATTTGACAATCAACCGGCCAAACATAATATCTATCTGGCCAAAAATCTTATTGCCCAGGTAACATCATCCGGCTTTTTAACCGCTATTTGGGTGACCGATATTATTGATGATATGGCTGGCCAAAAGATCGCCTCATGGCGCCATTTGATTCATAAAACTCCTCTACGTATCCCCGACTGCGCGTAATCCTAAATGTGATTCAAATGTGATATTCAATTTTAATCTCCTGTCGTTTATTGGAGCAAGGAGATTATTGTGCCACTTTATTTATATATAGATGTTGATGCTTTTTTTGCGTCAGTCGAACAAGCCATAAATTCCGCTCTCATTGGGCGTCCGGTGATGGTAGGCGGCCTTAAAGGTGAGCGGGGGGTAGTGGCCTGCCCCAGCTATGAAGCACGGGCGCTGGGGGTTCGTACCGGGACCTCGCTTTATAAAGCGGCGCAACTGATTCCAAACGGCGTTTTTCTAAAAGGTGATTTTAACCGCTATCAATATTATTCCGAGCAGTTGTATGATATTCTCTATAACTACTCCCCGGCACTTGACAAAATCTCACAGGATGAAGCCTGTCTTGAAATCGGCGGAATATTACATAATCATAAAGAAGCCGAATCATTGGCGCAAAAATTACAACAGGAAGTTTTGAGAAAATTATCACTGTCAACCTCAATTGGGATCGCGCCCGGTAAAGTCGCCGCCAAAATCGCCTCCGATTTTAATAAACCAATGGGTCTGACTATTCTTACCCCCGAAAAAATAAAACCGTTTTTCAAAAATCTGCCGATTCGTAAAATTCCCGGGATCGGATATAAAACCGAAAAAGTATTACATGAGATGGGTATCCGAACCGCCGGACAATTATCAGAAGTGCCGGAGGAATACCTCAAACAGATATTTGGAATCAATGGCCTGAAGATGTCGTCTTACAGTAAGGGTCTTGATGGTATCCCACTTCGTGATTATAAAGCGATCCGGTCGGTCAATCGTGAAACCGGGTTTGCCGATGATATCTCAAGCCATACTGAACTTTTATCGCATTATTATTATCTTCTGGAGCGAGCTACCGCCAAATTACGGACTCTATCCAAACAAGCGGCGGCGATAAAAATAAAGTTCCGCTATGCTGATTTTCAGACAATCGAAGGAACTCATCGGATTACACCGGCATCAAATGATGAAAGCAAAATATTCCCCAAAATTGAAAAAATGTTTCAATCTCTTTTCACCCGGCGAGTCGGTATTCGTTTGGTTGGTGTCACATTATATAATCTAAAAAACTATGCCGACAATGAATCGCTTCTAAATGACAAAGTCGAAAAAGATAAAAAACTCCTTAAGGGCCTCGATTCGGTTCGTAGTCGCACCGGTTTCTTTTCTCTTATGACCGGACGAACCTTCTCACTTTCACAGCGCTACAATAAAGGTGATAACGGTTATGAATTACGTACTCCCGGCCTTTCGCAGTAGTTTTTCACTACTGTATGGAACCGCATCGCCCGAAAAGATAGTCCAACATGCCAATCAATACGACTACCGTGCATTCTTGCTGGCCGATAATAATAATCTATATGGATGTTATGATACCTATTACGCCGCTTTAGATTTAAACATCAAACCAATAATCGGGGTTATCTTAACAACCAAAATAGGTGAGTTGACATTGATCTGTCAGAACCATCAAGGTTTTAAGAATCTCTCACGACTTGTTACTGAATATCAGTTAGAGACTCCGCCATCGGTTGAAACAATTAAGAAATATAAAGATAATATTATTTGTCTGATAAGTAAAACAGAGCATGCGAATAAATTAAAAAGTATCTTTGGTGACAAATTCTATATTCAAATCGGAGACAACAACCCGGCAAAAACATACCGCTTTGCACAAAAATATAAATTCAAAACCGCCGCCTGTCCGCAAATCAGCTTTCTTCAAAAAAATGATTATAAAACACATCGACTTCTCTGCGCCATCAAAGAAGGAGATATTCTTGAAAATATCTCGGATTCTAAGACTGCGGACAAGGAAGAATTTTTAAAAGAACAGGAATGGTACAATAAATTCTATGACTCATTTCCCAAGGCTATCGATGGAAGCCGGGAAATCATTGAACAATCTTTGTTAAAATTCCCTGAGCGAAAAAATATATTACCCAATATTCAAATAGACAGTAATCATCTCGAACAACTGAAGAGAGATGCTATCTCTGGATTAAAAAAGCGGGTCAGTGACCCGTCGGGATTTTATTTCGCGCGGCTGGAATATGAGTTATCGGTCATCAAAAAAACCGGTTTTATTGATTATTTTCTGATAGTCGGAGATATTGTTCGGTACTGTCGCCGCCAGAATATTGCCGCGGTGGGACGAGGATCGGCGGCCGGATCACTGGTATCATACAGTCTGGGGATCACTGAGGTCGATCCGATAAAAGAGAATCTTTATTTTGAACGGTTTCTCAATGAGGCTCGCAGCGATTGCCCCGATATCGATCTTGATATCGACTGGCGTTACCGCGATGATGTCCTTGATTATGTCTATAAAAAATATGGTCGGGAACATGTTGCCATGATGGCGACCTATACACATTTTCGACCACGCATGGCGGTCAGAGAAACCGCCAAAGCCTATGGATTATCCCCCGATGAAATAAACGTTCTGACAAAATCTCTGCCACGAATGGTTATGGGACATCAAACAAATAAATTTGATACGATCATCTCTGAAACAGCAAAAGAGATCGGAGATGAAAAGTGTCAGATTATTCTACAGATGGCTCAAAAACTAAATGGCCTGCCTCGTCATCTTGGGATTCATTCCGGAGGAATTGTCATTACACCCGAACCGCTGACCGATTATATCCCACTGGAACAAGCCACCAAAGGAATAGTGATCACCCAATGCGACATGTATCAGGCCGAAAAAATTGGATTGGTTAAAATAGATATCCTTGGACAACGGGGATTGGCCGTAATCGCCGATTGTTATAAGGAAGTTAGAAAAATAAAAGGGGCAAACTTCGCCATTCCTCAAAACGATAAGAAAACATTCAAATTACTTCAGAGTGGTAAAACAATCGGTGTCTTTCAAATCGAATCACCCGGATTGCGCGCCTTACTTCAAGATCTGGCGCCAAAAGAATTAAATGATATCACTCTGGCATTGGCGTTGATTCGCCCGGGAGCATCGGAGTCAGGTATGAAAAAGATTTTTCTTAATAGATTTCACGGCAAAGAAATAACCAAATACCCGCATCAAAAACTATCCAAAATATTAAAAGAGACATTTGGAGTTTTTATTTATCAGGAACAAGTGATTTTGGCAGCCCAAAATATCGCCGGGTTTAATCTCCCGGCTTCTGATTTGTTGCGCCGGGCTATTACTAAAAAACGAAAAAAAAGAGAAAAGAAAAAACTGGAAAAACGATTTTTAGACGGTGCCAGAAAAAACGGAGTAGCAAGAAATACCGCTGTTAATATCCTAAAACAGTTACGGCAATTTGCCGCATTTGGATTCTGTAAGGCTCATGCCGCCACCTATGGCTTTCTCGCCTTGCAATCGGCCTACTTCAAGACACACTACCCGGATGTTTTCCTGACGGCCGTTCTTCGCAATGGCGGTGGTTACTACCGGGCGGCTGTTTATGTTGCCGAAGCCCGACGGCTTGGGATCACAGTTTTACCGCCCGATATAAATCATTCGGAAAAACGCGATTTATTACATAGCCACAAAATATATCTCGGATTGAATCGGGTTCGTGATATTAACTATGAAGTTTTAAATCAGGCTGAACAAAACCGACCGTTTTCCAGTTTGGCTGATTTTATTTCACGAATTAATATCTCAGAACATGAAACCGAGCAATTAATTCGTGTTGGTTTTTTTGATTCACTGGAAACATCGCGGGCAAAACTTTTCTGGATGTACCGCCTTTCGGGACATAAGGGTAAACGTCGCAAAAGTGATCTTTTTGGTAACGATGTTTTAGCGCCCAAAATGAAAACATTGCCATCATTAAGACAATTTAACAGGTATGATATCTTTAAAGCGGAAAAAGATATTTTAAAACTCTCGGCATCGTTTCATCCGCTGACTCTTTTTTCCAATTATATAAATATTGATTTGAATAATTTGTTTATGCAACCGGACAAATCGGCAATATCAATATCAGGATGGCGGGCAGATATCAAACGAATTAAGACAAAACATAATCAATGGATGGTTTTCTTGACTTTCGAAACACTCGATGACACCTTTGAGGTGATTTTATTCCCCGATACTTATAACCGGTACGCCAAAATAATTCGCTCCTATCGATATCTTCGGGTTGAAGGTATCCTCAACCGCGAAGAAGGTACCCCGGTTATTGTGGCCAATAAAATCTCCCCGGCCCCAACCGGCCTAAAAGAGGTTAAATGGATTTGAAGTTGACTTTGAATCAATCGGATATTTTATTCTAATATGACAATGCCTTCACATATACAGGACGAATATGAAAAACTGATTGATAAAATCAATTATCATAGCCGGATGTATTATGTTCTTGATAGTCCTGAAATAACTGACGCAGAATATGACAATTTATTCGACCGATTACTTCAAATAGAAAATGAGTATCCAGATATTGTAGCCGACG
>JAAERC010000631.1 GCA_024230695.1 Candidatus Zixiibacteriota bacterium | reverse complement strand
TGTATAACAACGTGATAATATAATAGTTTCATAATCTTTGGCAAGAGGGTATTGTATTCAGTTAATTATTTAATCTATATTATTGATAACTAATGGGTTATGGCGCGATTATTTTGCTTCTAATTTGCTTTTTAGATAGTCAATAACCGCCACTGGGGTCGGATCGACATTATTTAATATCGCCAGATAATATGAAATAAAATCGCCAATTTGAATCAGAGAGAAGATTCTTAGCAAAGATATCTCGCCTTGTGATGTTACTTCAATAACTTCGACATCATACTTGGTGATAATATCCTTAACAATTGTCATTCGTTCGGTGATTTTAACATGATCATCAGTATCACGAAGATAGATCACAATCAGATTATCTTTATAGTTCTCGATTACATTCCAGCCGACCAATTCGTTATGATTAAATTCAGCAAACTGGTTGTTATAGGCAAGACATTTGGCGTTTTCACAGATCTGACCTTTCCAGCGAGTGCCAACGGTGTCGGTCAATTCCGGCCCAGAATAAATAATTGGGATTTTACCAAACATCTTTTGGGCGATTGTTTTGGCTCGGTTATCTTTAGATTTTATCTCAACAGAATATAACTTACGATATTCTTTTAAGCCGTCGATCAGCTTAGTAATATCTTCTGAGACATTAGCAATGAATCCCAGTTTGGCCATAAGGAAGAGAAGCGGAACAAAAGAGTATCCCAGTGCCGTACGAGGGGGATAACCTTTGGGGAGCTGTACCATTGGTAAATTATTTGTTTTGGCTATTTCGCCCACTTTTCCGCCAGTACTAATACATACTATTTTTGCTTTTTTTGATAGAGCCTGGTCAAATGCCGAAAGAGTTTCCTCGGTATTACCGGAATAAGAAGAGATAATAATCAAAGTCTTATCATCTACAAAACCGGGAAGGTTATAATGACGACAAACAAAAAACGGAATATTAAGTTTTTTTGCCAAATAGGTTCGTGCCGTGTCGCCGCCAATGGCCGAACCTCCCATTCCGGCTACCACAATATTTTTTATATCTGAATAATGTTTGGGGTCAATTTGAATGTTGGCACCGATTTCGGAGGCTTCGGTTAACTGTTCGGGGAAATTATATATTTTATCGTACATTCGGTCGGGGTCAAGCTTTTTCATGTTATCGATAGAATCAAACAAAATAGTTCTCCTGTTAAAGAGAGAAAATGAATTCGGTTAGTTTTTTCTCTATCTCTTTTACGTTTGATAATTTCATGATGTTGTCTGCAATGATTTTGGTTTTGTTTATGTCAATCAATGAGATGATTTCTGAGGCTTTGTTTAACTGTGATGGATTCATCGATAATTGATCAACTCCCATTCCAATAAGTAATGGAATAGCGATGGGATTTCCGGCCATTTCGCCGCAAACGGTTACCGGAATATTGTGATTATGCGCCGCTGAGATAGTATGTTTTATTAAACTTAAAACAGAGGGATGCAATGAATTAAAAAGTCCAATAAGTTTTTGATTGTCCCGGTCGGTGGCCAATGTGTACTGTGTTAGATCATTGGTACCAATGGAAAAGAAATCAACTTTTGAGGCTAAAACATCGGCGGTTATCGCTGCTGATGGAACTTCAATCATAATGCCGGTTTGAATTTTAGAATTAAATTCTATTTTTTCTTTTTTTAATTCAACCATTGCGCGTTTTATCTGTCCCGATGCACGTTTTAGCTCTGATAAATCAGTGATCATCGGTAAGAGGATTTTTATATTACCTCTTTTAGATGCTCTTAAAATGGCATGAATTTGATCTCTGAAAATACGCGTATTGCCAAGCGAAGCCCTGATACCGCGCCAGCCAAGAGCCGGATTGTTTTCCTTGACGGCAGTCTTGTCTTTTAGAAACTTATCAGATCCAAGATCAAATGTTCTGATAACCAATTCACGCGGATAATACTGTTTTGATAGCGAGTCATAGACTTCAAATTGTTCATCTTCCGATGGAAAATATCCTTGTTGTAAATAGAGGAATTCGGTTCTATACAGGCCAACGCCTATTTTATGATCGGAAATTATTTTGTCTATTGGACCCGGGATATTAATATTTGAGGCTACATTTATTTCAATATTATCTTTAGTTTTTATTGGGAATTCTGGGAGTTCCTTTAGTTGCGTCATAGGAAGATACTTAAATTCGGCTCCCTTTTCTTTGATACTGCTCCATTCATCTTCTGATGGATTGATCGTTATCTGGCCCTTTTCGCCATCAACAATCAATTTATCACCGGAACGGATTTTCATATGAACCTGTCGAACACCGATAACTGTCGGGATGATAAGTGATCGTGCAATCAGGGCCATATGCGAATTGGGACTGCCCTCGGCGGTGACAATAGCGCGAGCATCCCGTTCGAAAAGATTTAGAACTTCTGCGGGGGAAAAAAGTTTGCCGACAAAAATGCAATCTTTTGAAAATTGAGATAATTCGCTTTCGTCCTGTCCAGTCAAGTATCTAACGACCCGATGTGAAACCGATTCGATGTCGGTTGCCATCTGGCGCATATATGGGTCACGGGAGCGTTGCAGGGGCAATAAATTGTTTTCAACCTGCATGCTGTATATATATTCAGCGCTTTTATGCGTCTTTTTAATTTCGTTTTTTACTTTGTTTAAAAAATCGGTATCAGAAGCTATCAGGACCTGTGAGTCAAAGATTTTTGCAACTGGTCCACCGATTTTTGAACCCGCAGTCTTTTGATATTTGCTTAGCTCATCGAGAGTTTTTTCGACCGCGATATCAAGCCGGAACATCTCATTCTCTATCTGAGCTTCCTCAATTGTACGTTCTTCAATTGATTGTTCCCATCTGTAAATTACCCGCGCGACACCATAGGCAATGCCGGGCGAGGCGGAGATGCCTTTTATAACAACTGTTTTTTTATCTTTTATCATATTCTTTTATTATAAACAGTAAGAGTCCAAATGATCCGAAAATAAAAAATTACTTTTATAAATATTTTAAATCGCCGAACCCCGAACC
>JAAERC010000630.1 GCA_024230695.1 Candidatus Zixiibacteriota bacterium | reverse complement strand
CGTAAGCAAGTATTTACTTGCTAAGATTATTTTCGCAAATAATAATATTTTTGAGATCAGATAATTATTGGTACGGGCAAATTACATTATTCGTAAGTTCTTGTGTAAAACAGAGATTAAAAAATATTTAAAGAGAAACATTGATTTTATAATAACGACAATGTTAATGATATACCGCGGGTTTTTATATATTGAAGGCAGGGGAAACAAGTTCCATAATCGCATTGTGGTACAAGGATTGACACACTATTTCCACCAAACGAAAATACCCGTTCCAAGTTCCTGAGCCACCTTGACTCTATCAGTATCAGAAAAACCAGATACAATTAATGCCTTCTGATTCGGACTAATCTAATAATACCAGTTCCTGCGGATTCTCACGAAGGAATTCGATTGCTTTTTCACCGCTCTCAATAGAATTGACATCATATCCCAATTTCTCGAGGAGCTGGGTCAATACACTCCTCTGAATTTCATCGTCATCAACAATCAAAATTGTTTCACTTCCACCAGAGTTATCGACGGCCTGACTATCATCAGATTGCTTGCGAGTGACTGGGAAATAGAGATAAAACGATGTCCCCTTCGGCCAAGTGTCAGCAGTTGTTGATTAATATCAGCGATCTTTTGTGATATCTTCCACCATTTTTATAACATCCTTTATTGCGATAGATAATTCCGCATCCT
>JAAERC010000629.1 GCA_024230695.1 Candidatus Zixiibacteriota bacterium | reverse complement strand
TGATAAGCGGATGCGGCATCATAACTACGGTAAAAGAAAAAAAACACATGTGTACTGCTGCCCTGCCAAACGAAACACACACCGTAATGGTAAATCGACCTATATATTCCACAAGGATGATTGCCCGAAAGGGCAGGACTGCAAGCCGAACAGCTCCCTCGGTCCGTTCGTTTACGTGAAGTCGGAAACGGATCCAAGGCTCTATCCGCCGATTCCGAGGGGTTCAAAAAAATTCAAAAAGCTTATGAACAAACGAAGTGCATCGGAGAGAGTCAATTTCATCAATGATACGTATAATGTAGATATCACATCACTAGTGTCCGGTTAACTTTCCAATAATATCAGCGTGATAGCGACTGCTACCAAGTCAAATTGTAAAAATTGTAACGATTGTTAGTTTTCAAGGCAACCATCATTGGCATTCATTACCAAGAAGAAGTAAATATAAAATACCGTTTATTTTCGAGTGGTTATATCAAAATAATCACTATTAGCAATTCTACTGTAGTCATATTTTGAGTTCCGAGTCGAATATAGGTGCATTGTAAATTTTTGCTACACAAAAGTGTAATTTCGTTAGTAGTAAAAATCAATCAACAATTAGTTTACTGCAAATACGTATTTACAGTAAATACAACAGGTTGCGCTAAATTATTGATTTATTTTGGCATTTTGGCTCGCATATTGTCTGGATGACGAGCCGGCATGGCATTAAGTAAATAATTTATGAAAAATAGCGTCATTCCTTATTATAGCTCATCTTTTTAATTTTTGGCCCCCAAAAAAGGAGGAAATGGGAGTAATTTAGCGAAAATCAAATCCCTGTCCTAATTATTTGGTTGTATTATCCATAATTTCAATATGTTAGCTCGTTTGAAGTAAAGCTTAACCGGACACCAGTGATACAGGATGATGTTTTTGGTTTCCTGGCTGTTCACCCTTGATAAGGCGTAATTGATGTATTCCATCCATACTCGCCGGATGGCGCCGCGCTTGTCATTGGTTTCGAATTCAAGGGTTTTCAGAACGCCTTCCCGGCTTGCAAGGTCTTTATCCGGACAGTCCGATTCGAACAACGAGCTGATGTAGCATGGATTGCCCTCGCACAATTCGGCGATAGCGCTGGCGGTCTCCTCCGTAACCGGAAAATTCATGATAAAGGAATACCTGTAAATCATATCAAGGGATTCATGTTTCGGCATGTTCTCGAGATAATACCGTTTAAACCGTCCCGGCAGCATTTCGCTCAGATCATCCATCAGCCAGCCGACCCAGCTTCCCGACGCCAGAATCGGAGCGTTTTTGTACTCGCAGGTGTGAAAATAGCTTCCTGCGAGGTTCTTCGCCTTGTTCGTTTTTCCTTTATCCCAGAAAATATAGCGGTTGATATATTGGAATTCATCGATGATCTGAACGATTCGCTCGTCATAACGATCCGCGATCAATCGTGGCGCATCACGAACGATATTCCACATCAAATCGATGTTTTCCTCCTTGATCGCCGCCTCGAAAATGTCAATTCGATCATTTAGAAAATCCAATTCCCGTTTTTTGCACACCTCTCGGATATGGTGGAAGGAGCCCAAAAATATGTGGTTTTTATCTCGAGTTTTAAACGCCACATACTGGGAAAGAAATGTAAGAAAAAAATCTATCGAAAAATCGACAATCCATTGATCCGTTTGTTTCATTTCAAAATAAAAGGGAATGACGCCGTCATTCTTATTAAAAATGATATTGTACAACCTCAGGAGAATAGCCGATTTTCCCGTTTTTCTAC
>JAAERC010000628.1 GCA_024230695.1 Candidatus Zixiibacteriota bacterium | reverse complement strand
GGTAACCATATCGCCGCCGACCTGATTTCCAAATTTATCAACCAGAAACATCCGGTCAGCATCGCCGTCAAAAGCAACACCAAAATCGGCTTTTACTTCAGCGATTTTTTTCTGTAGATCAACTAGATTTTCAAGTTCTATGGGCGAAGCGGGATGATTGGGAAAAGTGCCGTCTGGTTCGAAAAATAGTTGTGTGACCTCAATCGGCAATTTTTCAAAAACCGGTGGAAGAGTCAAACCTGCCATACCATTGCCGGCATCAACAACGATCTTAAATGGTTTGATTTTGGCCGGATTAATAAACGAGAGACAATGTTCGGCATATTCCTCAGATATATCTTTTCTGGCAATATTTCCGCGTTGGGGCGATTTGTGAATAACATCGTTTTCTATCGACTCTTTTATTTTGTCCAGTCCCACTTGGCCCGAGAGTGGCTGAGCTTCCTGACGGCAGATTTTAAATCCGTTATATTCCTTTGGATTGTGACTGGCAGTTATCATAACACCGCCATCGTAACCATATTTGCCGACGGCAAAATAAAGTCCATCGGTTGATACCATGCCAATATCGATTACGTCCACTCCGGCATCAAGAATACCGGATGCAAGCGCGTCGAAAAGCTCATCGGAAGAAACCCGCATATCACGGCCAACGGCGATTGCTTTTGGTTTTAGATAACCTGTCAAACCGTTACCAATTCGATAAGCTATATCGGTGTTTAATTGGTCAGGGAAGAGGCCCCTGATATCATAAGCCTTAAAAATAGATCCATCAAATTTCAATTTTGAATCCTTTCGAAAAACCTGAATATAAATATTCGTTTAGTATCGTTAAATTAAAACTTTTTTATTTATTATACAAATAGAGATTCATATTATTTGAATCGTAAATTTTCCTCGATTATTAATTATTATTTTGTATCTTGGTCCAACTATGCCACTTGGAATAAAGCAAAATAATCTGTTTACCGTCACTTTATCAGGATTTGTAATGTGTATAGGCTTTTATGCCTGGCGGATCATGTTTAATAATTTTGCCGTCGAGCAGTTCGACGCCTCCCCGACTGATATCGGTATTATCCAGGCAGTTAGAGAAATACCCGGTTTATTGGCTTTTACCGTTGGAATAATTGCAATGAAACTGACAGAATCGCGGATTGTGGCTTTATCAATCATTCTGATGGGCATCGGTTTGATAGTTTGCGGGGTTTCACCATCGCTGGTAGTTCTTGGAATGGCGACATTTGTTCTTTC
>JAAERC010000627.1 GCA_024230695.1 Candidatus Zixiibacteriota bacterium | reverse complement strand
GCAATCCGATGAGCCGGATGGATTCTGAGGAAAAGGTCTGTCATTATCATGAGGAGAAGTTGGTTGTCAATTAGTTTCCCATTTTCATCAACCACCGTTAATTTTTCGGCGGCAGAATTGATAATAAAACCGATATCAGCATCAAGCGATTTAACAATTGCCGAGAGACGGTTAAATGAAACCTTTGTTTCATCGGGATGACGAGAGAATTTTCGCGGATCGAGATGCGCGTTCAGGGCGACAACATCTATTCCAAGCTGAGTGAAGATCGTTGGGAAAACCTGACAGGCTCCACCATTGGAATAGTCAATTACGACTTTAAATCCGGCATTACGGATTAAATCAACGTTAGCCGCTGACATAAAATCAGATCTATAATTTTCTAAAATTCCCTGTGGCATTTCAAGATGGCCGGTTTCGTCAAGATTTGCACGCCGAAAATCCTCACCAAAAAAGAGACGTTCCACTTTTTTCAATTTGGATGTCGGCATATCAATCCCATTGCCGTCGAAAAATATAATATCAATCAAGTGATAATCAATTGGGTTATGGCGAAAGTAAACGCCAGCTCCAAAATTACTTTTATTAAGAGCATATCTGACTACCGGGATCGGCATTGTTTCAAGATCATCACAATCGACACCGGCCGCAAGAAGCCCGCTTATCAGAGAGCGTTTTAGTAATCGCGAGGTGTCTGAAGCATCACGGCTGGTTACCACCGATTTACCCGGTCCGATAAATGCACCAAAAGCGGCACCCAGTTTAACACACATTTCTGGAGTAAGTTCAGTCAAAGCGAGTCCGGTTACTTTTGAATCTGTGATCAATTCCCGGTTCCATTTTTCACCCCAAACAAGTGAGGTCGAAAGTATTGCTCCATCATCAACAGATTTGCCAGCCCATATTTTACAATTGGCCTTAACAGTTGCTCCCGAACCGATAGTACAGTCATCTGACACAATTACATGATCGATCAAAACAACATTGTCACCGATCTGACTTCCCCGACCCACAACCGAGCGATTCAGTTTTGAACTGCCGCCAACAATAACATTCGGCCAGATAACCGAGTTGTTCAATTCTGATTGTTTGCCAATATTACAATTGTTGCCAATAACAGCATTGTGTAATTTGGTTCCATCAGCAACCACAGAATCATCCCCAATTATTACTACGCCTTCAATTATTAAATCCTCGCCAAGTTTGACCCGTTTACCAAGGTGCAGCGTGGCATCTCCAATTTTTTTCTGTTCCAGTTCGAGCGAAAGATTTATTTTTCCGCCAAGAAAATCATGATGTGCCAGAAAATACTCTTCGATATTTCCGACATCCTTCCAGTACCCTTCGGTGATTTTACCATTGAGACTCATTTCGCGGGATAACATCAACGGAAAAAGATTTTGTGAGAAATCAAAATTTGTTTTTGGAGGTATTAATCTGACAGCATGCGGCTCCAAAATATAGATGCCGGTATTGATAGTGTCCGAAAACAATTCTCCCCACGTCGGTTTTTCAAGGAAGCGAGTGATCCTGCCATTTTCATCGGTGATGACAATTCCGTAGGCAGGCGGGTTTTCCACACGGGTCAATAAAATTGTAGCATCAGATTTTTTCTTCTGGTGCCACTCCATTGCTTCGGTCAGATCAAAATCGGTTAAGACATCGCCGGATATGACCAGAGTAGTCTCATTAATAAAATCATCGGCAAACCTGACCGCTCCGGCAGTACCATAATCCTCAGTTGGTTGTATATAATCCATTTTGACGCCGAATTTACGGCCATCCTTGAAATGATTTTTAATATCATCTGCCTGGAAAAATAACAGCGAGACAATCTCATCAAAACCATGTTTTTTTAAGAGATGAACAACATGTTCCATCATCGGAATACTACCGATAGGTACCATTGGTTTGGGAATATTTATTGTCAGCGGTCGAAGTCGGGTTCCAAAACCGCCAGCCATTATTATCGCTTTCATTTTTTTATCTCCAAAAAGTCTC
>JAAERC010000626.1 GCA_024230695.1 Candidatus Zixiibacteriota bacterium | reverse complement strand
GAAAGATGATCCTGATACCAAAGTTATTCTCCTCTATCTTGAGAATTTTGGTGATCCAAGAATATTTACAAAAATTGCACGCGGGATTTCTCGTCATAAACCGATTGTGGCGGTGAAATCGGGTCGAACCAGTCAGGGTGCAATTGCGGCTTCATCACATACTGGTGCATTGGCCGAACTTGATGTTGGTGTTGATGCTTTATTTGATCAGTGCGGAGTGATGAGGGTGTCATCGGTCGAGGAACTTTTTGATGTGGCTCGGGCACTGGCCAATCAGCCTATTCCAAAAGGTAACCGAGTGGCAATAGTTAGTAATGCCGGTGGACCGGGACTTCTGGCAACCGATGCTCTGGTTAATCTTGGGATGGATGTTGCACCGTACAAAGGAGAAACCAAGACTAAACTTAAAAAGACAATATCTGGTTTGGGCGAAGCAAATAATCCTCTTGACCTGGTTGCCGGTGCGGGAGGAAATTCGTTCCAAAAGGCGTTATCGATAATAAAAAATGACAAGAATTACGATTCGATCATTCCGATTTTTGTACCGCCGGTGACAATCGATCAATTGGAAGTCGCAAAATCGATTCATGAGGGAATTAAGGGCACCAAAAAAACTGTTCTGGCCTGTTTTATGGGAGCGGGTAAAACTTCCGAGGGAGTAAATTATTTAAAAGCACAGGGTGTTCCGGTTTATATCTTTCCGGAGGCTATCGCCAAAGCGCTTTCACAGATTGATATTTATCGTCAATGGCTGGAACGTCCAAAATACAAATTCAAAGCGTTTAAGGTGAACAAAAAGCGGGTTGATGAGATTGTTAAAACTGCTATAAAAAATGGCAATGACGCGATTGTCGGCGAACCGGCCTTGGAGATTCTATCAAGTTATGGGATTCCATCGGCAATGGGAAAGATAGCATATTCAGAAAAGGCGGCCGTTACAGCGGCTGAAGAAATAGGTTATCCGGTTGCGATTAAAATAAATACACCGCAGATTCTTCATAAAACAGATGTTGGCGCGGTTGTTATTGACATCAGATCGGCCAAAGAAGTCAAATCGACTTTTATGTCATTAAAGAAAAAAGTCGCCAAGAAAAAAGGCAAAGAACGGTTTTCGGTTTCAGTACAAGAAATGATAACCGGTGGTGTAGAAACTGTTATCGGTATGACAACTGATCCATCGTTTGGCCCGCTAATTATGTTTGGCCTTGGCGGTATTTATGTCGAGGTTTTAAAAGATGTCGCGTTCAGGATAAATCCACTTAATGAAGGTAATGTTACTGAGATGATGGAAGGTCTAAAAACATATCCATTGCTGACGGGACAAAGAGGAGCTGAGTCGGTTGACATAAATAAACTAAAGGAATCACTTCTGAGATTATCCCAACTTGTTACCGATTTTGATATCTTCTCTGAGATAGATATTAATCCTTTTATCGCAAGTTCGAAAAAAGGAAAATCGAAAGCGGTTGATGCCCGTTTTATTATTAAGAAATCATAATGTGATTATATAAATTTTATATAAGAGAGGGAAATATGAAATTTGAACTAAAATCTATAGGTTACTGGTCGGCAATTAAAGTCTCATTTTTGGTGAACTTATGCCTTGGATTGATATTTGGTTTTTGTTTTGCCGTCTTTTCCGGATTAGTCTTGTCTTTAATGGATGGTTTCTATGGCGCAATGGGTATTTCTATTCCTGAATTAGAATCTCCTCCTATTGCACTACTAATTATTTTATATCCAATTCTGTTTGGATTTGGCGGGGCTGTTTTTAATACGATGTTTGTTGTGGTTGGTGTTTTTGTTTATAATATGGTTGGTAAGTTTATTGGCGGACTTGAATTGGAGATGAGCGAGATGCGGTTGCAGGCGATACCTGCCGCCCAGCCATCAGCATATTCACCGCCACCAGTGCAACAACAACCTCCACCACCACCTCCGCCGATGCAATCATTACCGCCAGATATGGCACCACCTGAGAATAATACAGATGAGGGTAACTCGCCTCCTCGCAATGACTAAGACAGCCAAGGAATAAAGTAAAAATGAAAATGAAAAATAAAAGATATGTCTGAAAAAGAAGTAAGAGTCAGAATCGCACCATCGCCGTCAGGTTATCTGCATGTTGGTACAGCTCGAACGGCAATTTTTAACTGGTTATATGCCCGCAATAAGGGCGGCAAATTTCTTGTTAGAATAGAAGATACCGATCTTTCAAGATCAAATTCAGAGATGATCCAGCCGATTCTCGATGCTATGAAATGGATCGGAATTGATTGGGATGAAGAACCTGTTTATCAATCAAAAAAGATAGATGGTTATGGGAAATATGTTGATCAACTTTTGGAAAGCGGGAACGCATACAAATGTTTCTGTACTCCGGCTGAACTTGATGAGCGACGAAAAAAAGCGATGGCTGAGAAAAAACCATTACAATACAATCGAGCCTGTTTACATAGATCAGAAGATGAAATAAAACAGCTTCTTGATGAGAAAAAGCCATTTGCGATCCGTATAAAAATCCCCGATGGTGAGACTACCTATACCGATAAGATTCTCGGCGATATCACACGCCAAAACAGTGAGATAGAGGATCTTATTATATGCCGGGCTAATGGCCGGGCCATTTATAATCTCGCGGTGGTGGTTGATGATCACGAGATGGGTATCACCGATGTTATTCGTGGCAATGACCATATCAGCAACACTTTTAAACAGATTCATATTTATGAGGCACTTGGACTGACTCCGCCGAATTTTGCGCATGTCCCGCTTATCCTACGCCCGGATAAAAAGAAAGTATCCAAACGGCTTGGTGATAAAGATGTGGCTGAGTATGGGGCAGAGGGTATCCTTCCCGAAGCGATGTTTAATTTTCTTTGTCTTTTGGGATGGTCGCCTAAGAATGATAGAGAATTTCTGCCTATTGAGAAATTGAAAAATATATTTATTCTTGAGAATGTCACTGGCTCAAATCCGATATTTAACGAGGAAAAATTATTGGCCCTCAATGGTGAGTATATCAGAAGTTATCCTGATCATGAATTAGCCACGATGGTTGCCCCGGAACTTGTTAAGGCCGGCTACACATCCAAATACTGGCTGGAGACACGCTGGGAATATCTTATGAGTATTATCGGCATGTTAAAAGAGCGGTGCAAACGGATGTCTGACTTTGTAGCTATGTCTGAATACTTCTTTCATAATGAATTTGAGTATGACAAAAAAGCTGTCAAAAAACGGTTTAATCCGACTACCGCCGAGAGAATGAAACAGTTGGCAGATAAATACGAAACACTCGATAATTTCAAAACCGAAAATATAGAATCGGCGCTTAGCGGTTTGGCAGAAGAGCTTGAAATTAAAAAGGGTGAACTGATTCATCCGGTTAGATTGGCCGTTTCCGGACTATCTTTTGGACCAAGTTTATATCATATGCTGGAAGCAATTGGTAAACAGGAAGTGATAGCCCGGATGAAAAAAGGTATTGAATTCATCAATAAGATGGAGGAGTGATAATAATGGATAATTCATTAAAAATAAGTAAGCTTGAGAGACAGGCCAAAGAAGTCGAGAAAAGACTATCCAGTGATAATTTTAAAGGCCTGGTGGATCGTAATGCGCGCAAACGTGACGAAGACAAACTAAAAAAGCTAAATAAAGAAATAGCTAAGCTTAAAAAGCAGAAGTAAACATATTGTCAAAAAGTATTAAAAACATCAACGGTCCATTAAAAGTAGGCGATAAGGCTCCAGATTTTTGTCTTGTGTCACATTTGGGCGATAAAATTCATCTCTCAGATTATAAAGGTAAAAAGAATGTTCTTATCGTCTTTTTTCCACTTTGCTGGACGCCTATATGAGGCGACCAGATTCCGGCTTACGAGCGTGATACCAAGTGTTTCGAAAGTCTTAATACTCAGGTGCTGGGTATCTCAGTTGATTCGATTCCATCTCTGCAGGCATGGCAAAAAAGTCTTGGCGGGATTATGTATCCATTACTTTCTGATTTTTTCCCACAAGGTGAAATCGCGAAAAAATATGGCATTCTGACCGATTCAGGATTCTCAGATAGAGCCGTTTTTATTATTAATAAAGAGGGTATTATTTCTTTTATAGATAAAATCGGTTATAGAAATGTCCCAAATATCGGATTGGTTTTTTCGGAACTTTCAAAATTATCTTAATCATATATAATTTTCTTGGACTATCATTGATTTTCATCGTATATTCTTCAGAATTATAAGGGTGATAAAATGTATTTTGCTTTACCAAAAGAATATCGGCAATCATCTCCGGAAGAGTTAAAAAGCCGAATAATTAAGGCCAAGGAGAAACTTGGCAAAAGTGCGATTATTTTAACCCATCATTATCAGCGGGCTGAAATTGTCGATTTTGGCGATGCTATCGGGGATTCATTCGCCTTATCTAAAATAGCCGCAGAAAATACCGATGTCGAATATATCTTCTTTTGTGGAGTTCATTTTATGGCCGAAGCGGCTGAAGTATTATCAAGCAATAAGCAAACAGTTTTTCTTCCCAATCCATTGGCTGGTTGTCCTATGGCTGATATGGCCGAGATGGATGATGTCTTAGCCGCCTGGGAAACTCTTGAGAATTTTGGCGGTGACAGGAAAATCATGCCGGTTTCGTATATGAATTCAACCGCCGTCCTTAAGGCCTTTACGGGCGAACATGGCGGTCTTATCTGCACCTCGTCTAATGCTGATGCTGTTTATAAATATGGTTTCTCCAAAAGAGAGAAGCTGTTTTTCTTTCCAGATCAACATCTCGGATTCAACACCGGTATTAAATATGGTCTTAAACCAGAAGATATGGTTGTTTGGGACTTTTCTGCTGAAAACGGTGGTTTAACAGATGACCAACTGGATAAAGCAAAAATAATCTTATGGAAAGGTCATTGTCACGTCCATACGAATTTTACCCCAAAACATATCGATGAAACCAGAGAGAAATTTCCTGATGTAAAAATTGTAGTTCATCCGGAATGTTCTTATGACGTTGTCAAAGATGCCGATGCATACGGTTCGACCAGTTTCATCGTCAATTATGTCGATAAGCAACCACCAGGTTCAAACATCGCTATCGGTACCGAAATCAATCTGATCAACAGATTAGGAGCCACCTATCCCGATAAAAATATTTTTGAATTGTCCGGGACGACCTGTCCGGTATGTGCCAATATGTATCGAACGACAATAAATGATCTGGCTTATTGTCTGGAAAACTTTAAAGATATCAAACCGATCAGGGTCTCCGATAGCGATAAAGTTAATGCCCGAATTGCACTCGAGCGCATGCTCGACGTCCGTTAGCGTAGACACCACAACAAGATACAGGCCATACATAAAGTAATGCATTATGAACAAATAATGTATTATTGTTTTTTCCTAAACTTGAATTTAATAATTAGAATACCAAGGATAATCAAAGCCCCGCCAAACCACTCAATCAAAGTCGGATAGGTGCCCAATATAATTAATGCAAAAATTGCCGTAAATATTGGCATCGATTGAGTAATCAAAGCCGCACGAGACACTTTGATTCTTTTTAATGCTTCGATATAAGTCAAACGACCCATCACTGGCAAAAGGAATGCTGTTATGGCCGTTAAAAACATTGTTCCGTAATCAATAAGAATGACTTGCTGATTATGATAAATTAGTATTCCATAGAAGATTAAAATCGCGAATAAATTCCGCCAGAATATGAATCTGATCGTGCCGATTATATTTATATTTTTCTTTATTAATACTTCCGCTATTGCAAAAAAGAAGGATGAGAGGATCATCAGTGAGGCCGCCTGTGAAATTACTATATTTGTCTTAAATTTTAATACAAATATACCGCCAATGGTAATGAATGCTCCAATCAATTCGATTAATTTCAATCGTTCCTTTAGAAATATGAAAGCAAATAATAAAACCGCGATAACTTCAAATCTAGATAGAAACGATACGGTGGCTGGTTCAATTAATTTAAGTGAGCTTATGAATGTGTAGATACCAAAACTGAATAATAATGATAATACAAATATTAGTCCCAGAGCTTTTTTATCTGTCGCAAAGATTTCATCCCGTGCCTTAGGGCGAATCAAATAAGCCGCGGACATTAAGAAACCGAAACCAAATAGATAAAACTGAAAGAGCTCGGGAGTGATATTTCTCAGACCGATTTTGGCGGTGATATTACCCACCGAACATACTAATGCACAAACTAACGCATAATAATCACCGGATCGTTCACTGGTCATCAGGCCTCATTTGATTGTGCGGATTTATTTTTCAAATACTGAGTCAGATAAAAAGCTAATCCCAGCAAGAAAAGCATAATTGATATCAAATGATTATAAGTCGGTTGCATCCCGAAAAACGTGAAATGCATCGCCTCCTCATAATACCGAACATATTCAATAGAATATCTGAAAATAGCTTCAATCATAAACAATAGACCAATCACCTGGCCGTCAAATGTTTTGTGCTTTAGACGCCAGTGCATATACACAAAAAGCAGTAATCCATATAACGAACTATAGATTTGCGACGGGTGCAGATGTTCGGTGCCAAATACATAAAATGGCATCGAATCAGCCGGAAACGAAACTCCCCAGGGAAGATCGGTTGGTGTTCCAAAACAACAACCATTTAAAAAACATCCGATTCTGGTAACAAAAAGACCAATTCCGATTGTTGGTGCAAACAGGTCAAATAACCGTAATACCGGAAGTTTTTTCATCCTGATATATATAAACGATCCGATAACAGCCACAATCACACCACCATAAAGATTTAATCCGGCGATCCCAAATTGATCAGAACCAAATGGGTTGATTGTGGACATCCAGCGACCCTGAAATTCACTGATATGCATCAGTACATAAAATAACCGAGCGCCGAGTATGCCGCCAAAAACCAAAATATAGGTAATAGTCAGAAGATCGTTAAAATCAAATTCAGTATTTCGGGACATCTTGTAAACATAATAAATCCCAAGCAGAACCGAGATTATAAGCATCAAACCATAACTTCTAAGTGCGAACGGACCAAGACTAAATATTTCAGGATACATTTTTTATCTCTCGTTTATATTGTTATTCTATTCGTTATAAGCTTCAAAGTCAGAAAAGTTTCTATCATTTTTCTCGTGTATTATTTTTGATTTTTATACTTTTTCTCACAACACCTTCAATTATCAAAACAATCTCGCCACGCATCTTTTTTGATGAGATCTTCTCCAGTATCTCTGAAAGGGTTCCTCTGATATATTCTTCATATACTTTTGATATCTCACGAGCGATACATGCAGGTCGGTCGCCAAGTACGTCAAGGGCGTCGGTAACGGTTTTCACTATCCGATGTGGCGATTCATAAAAAATCAAAGTATGTTTCATCTCCTTTAATTTATCCAACCGGTTTTTTCTAGAGGCTGATTTATTTGGAAGAAATCCCTCAAAGAAAAATCTATCAAGCGGCAATCCCGAACCGGTTAATGCCGGAATAAGTGCGTTTGGGCCGGGGAGAGGGGAGATTGTGATATTTTTGTCAATCGCCGCTCTGATAATCCGATAAGCCGGATCAGATAATCCGGGCGAACCGGCATCGGTTATAACAGAAACATCTCCACCGGAAAGAATCACTTCCAATAGTTTTGGTACCTGCTTTTCTTCATTAAAATCATGATAACTGATCAGCGGTTTTTTGATTTCGAAGTGAGACAGCAGTCGGCCCGAAAGTCGAGTGTCCTCGCATGCTATCAACTCCGATGACCTAAGAACCTCCAGTGCTCTTTGAGTAATATCTCGAAGATTTCCGATTGGTGTCGGAACAAGATACAATACTCCTTTTTTTTGCTTCTCATCAGCCATTATTTTTCTCTCAGAATAATTTTATCAGGAACAGGGTTTAATCCCAAATCGGCGATCTCTGGAAGATGTCTTTTGAAATAAAACCTATTTATTAGCTCAATAGTTCGATCCAAAAAATCATCTTCAAACCCGGCTTTATTTAAATCGTTTCTGTTTGTCTGTTTCTCTTCGATTATTTTAAAAAGCAGTTGGTCAACTTTGTCATATTCCAACCCAAGCTCTTCTTCATCGGTCTGACCCGGCCAAAGATCAGCCGATGGTTTTTTTAGAATAATTGATTCGGGGATATTATAATATTTGGATAATTCACGCACCTGCGTCTTGTAAAGCATTCCAATTGGATTGATTGAGCAAGCAACATCGCCAAACCATGTGCCATACCCGAGACAGATCTCAGTCCGGTTCGAAGTTCCCAGTACAAGACAGTTTTTCTCAAATGCTTTATCGAAAATAATCGACATCCGCTCACGAGCCATTTTGTTTCCTGCACGAACAGAATCTACATTTTTAATATTATTATAATAAGCATCAATCATTGGGCTGATTTCGATCTTTTCTGTTTTGATACCTAAAAACCCGGCTAACTCAAGCGCGTCTTTTTCAGATTTATCTGATGATGTCGAATACGGCATAATCAAACCAATGACTTTATCAGCCCCGACCGCCTTGACCGCGATAGTAGCCGATAGCGATGAATCGATCCCGCCGGAAAGCCCGAGAATATATCCATTGAGGCCAGAAATATTCAGCTTGGTTTTAACAAAATCTTCAAGCTTTTGGGCCGTTTCTGCTTTGTTTATTTCTAACATATCTATACAAAATTCCTTTCGCCAAGATAGTATCACTTTTTCATTGCAACAAGTAAAAAGTGATTTACATTTTATCCATCCGGGTTGACATTATACCCTTATGGATATATATTTGGGGCAATTATAAGTAAATAAACAATAGGAAAGAAGGTATAAGATGGCAGGCGTTAATAAGGCTATATTAATTGGAAATCTGGGCAAGGACCCGGAATTACGTTATACTCCAGGCGGTCAGGCGGTCGCTTCATTTTCATTGGCAACCGGTGAAAAATGGAAAGATAAAGACGGCAACATGCAGGATCGCACCGAATGGCATAATATTGTTGTTTGGGGACGGATGGCCGAAAATGCCAAAGAATATCTCGCCAAAGGTCGTCCTGTCTATATCGAGGGACGGATTCAAACTCGTTCATGGGATGATAAAGACGGCAACAAACGTTATACGACCGAGATTGTTGCGCAACGTCTTCAATTTTTGGGTAGTCGCGGCGATCAGGGTTCATCACCAAGTGCCCCGCCTCCTGAAGCTCCGCAACCGGCCGACCTCGCCGGCGAAGACGACGACCTTCCATTCTAGATAGTAAATAGTAGATTTATATTAGGTCAGGAGCTTTTCGCTCCTGACTTTTTTATATAAATGTTGGAGGAATTATGGAATATCCAGAGGATGGGCATATATCAGTAATCGGAGACCGATGGTTATATCCCATTGTAAAACTATTAGAAGAGTTAAATAAATATGAGTTTGGTGATAGAAATGATGTGCAGGTTTCTGCCATAGAAAATGGCTATTCAGTTGCCATTATTATTTCAATGGCATCGATGGTTGAATCTTTCTTAAATAAAATAAGATGTCATGTTAATGATAAAATAGGCTCCAAGGATACAACTCCAAATCGAAAATACTTTAGGACATACTTAGAAGAAAGTCCTGATGAGGCAAAAAAACTGGACGAATTATGGGCTATAAGAGATGCAATTATTCATAATCATATTTGGGGAGCAAATACTACATGGGATAATGATTGGAATTTAGTGTATGTAGATCGCCCTGAAATAGTTGATGATAAATTTTATGGTGATAATAACTATAGAAATGTAATTAACAGTAAAACTTTGACTACAAACCGCCTTGGGTTAAATTTAGTTCCCACCAAAATAGGCAAAGATGATGCCATAAAGGTTATTGTTATCTGCTATGAAATATTGGAACAACTTGAAAAGATAAATCCAGAATATTGTTGTATAAGTTACCTGAAAATAAATTTTGATAATAATGAAATAACTTTTCCAAACTTTATAAATAATTTAAAACAAAAAATTACTTAACCGGCTTCATCGCTGATAACAGGTTTGTCACCATCGTGCCTAAATTAATCCCATCAGCTGGGCAGCCCACAGCTTGTTATAAATCCTGAGATAAACGAAGGGCCGTGAGAAAATTGATATAATAATTACACTTTCCCCACCACAACGATGTTGATTCTATCAGTATATATTTTCTATGATACCAAGAGTATTGAGAATTCAAATTGCAATTTTACCACACATTTATCGGCCCAAAAACCGGTTTTGACAAAACGAAGCCATTTTCGTTGTAATTAAATGAGAGTGTATGGCTTACAAGGAATTATTAGCAATATTGGAATTTTACATTTTAAACCAAATAACAGATTATATTAAACTCCTTACAAATCTAACCGTATTAAAATGTTATGCGTAAAGAAGTTACTAAAATAGTAGCATTGTTGTCCGATTTATTAATATAAGTTGACCAAATATGATATTTTAGTTACTATATGATTTCAAAAATTAAATGGAGATGAAGAATTGGCAAATATTAAGAAGAAAAAAGGCATTATCGCAATATTAACCGGCGGGGGAGATGTCCCCGGATTAAATCCCGCAATTAGAGCCGTTACTATCAGAGCTGTCCGCGAAGGTTATCAGGTTATCGGAATCAAACGAGGATGGGGCGGAGCGATTGATATCATCCCCGAAAAAGATGCTGACAATAGCAATAATTATCAAATCCTGACAGAAGAGATTGTTAATAAGGCCGGACGAACCGGTGGCACTTTTTTACATAGCTCAAGAACTCATCCGGGGCATGTTGCCAAGGCCAGTGTTCCTGAGCATCTGCAATCTAAATATTCTGATGAGAAAAATGATCTTACTGAGGAAGTAATAAAAAATCTAGATTTTCTGGGAGTTGATTATCTTATCCCGATCGGCGGTGATGATACCCTCAGTTATGGTGTTCATTTATATAAAAATGGTCCTAAGGTTGTCGCTATTCCAAAAACTATGGATAACGATGTTCCGGGAACTGACTATTGTATTGGGTTCAGCACCTGCGTTACCAGGACGATTAAAATGACGCATGATCTAAGAACTTCGGCTGGTTCGCACGAACGGTTTTTGGTTCTTGAGGTTTTTGGCCGATACGCCGGATTTACCGCAATGCTTCCGACAATGGCCGGTGCGGCCAATCGTTGTGTCATTCCTGAGCATAAATTTGATATTGAAAGACTTACTGAGCTTATGGTGGCTGACAGAAAAAGCAGTTCCAGTAATTACTCGGTGGTTCTGGTATCCGAGGGAGCGATGTTTGATGGCAGTGAAATGATATATAAGGACTCAGTCAAAGATGCCTACGGACATGCCAAACTTGGCGGTATTGGAAATATGGTTTCTGCAAAATTAACAGAACTTTCTGGGAAATATAATAATGGCAAACCAATCGATATAATAAGCCAAAAACTCGGTTATTTTGTCAGGGGCGGCGATCCCGACGCAATTGACTCTGTTGTCCCGATGGCCTATGGTAACCTCGCACTTGATCTGATTCTCAAAGGAATTCATGGTCGTTTGGTTGTGTTGAAAAATGGACGATACGACAATGTTCCGCTCGATGTTGTTACAAGTTCCAAGAAATTTGTTAATGTGGATAAGTACTATAATATCGACCGCCTACGTCCGCATTATAAAAGTTTTGAGATGCAACCGATGTTTATTATGACAAGTGATTAATAGAGAAGTTTGCTAAATACGTTATTGCGAGGAGTCCAGGTTATTAATCAGGACAACGTGGCAATCTCAATTTAGTCTATTTCTTTTCCAGCTTTTTGACTCGTTTGAATAAATCTGGTAGTCTGCTGACACATGCTTCAATACGCGCGGTTTTCATTATATCGCGCGCCGGATACCCAAACACTCTTTTTCCTGCGGCGATACTTTTATTAACACCAGATTGCGCACCGACCTGAACCCCATCACCGAGCTCAATATGTCCGACAAGTCCTGCTTGCCCGGCCAGAACAACACCTTTGCCGAGTTTGGTCGAACCGGAAATGCCAACTTGTGAGACAATTATCGAATAATCACCGATTTCAACATTATGAGCGACCTGCACCAGATTGTCGATCTTCACATGTTGCCCGATTTTTGTTGGACCAAGCGCTCCCCGATCAATAGTACAATTGGCTCCGATCTCAGAATCATCGCCGATTTCCACCCAGCCGATTTGTTTTACTTTTTTTAGCCCCATGTCATGTTGCGCATAACCAAAGCCATCAGCTCCAATAACAGTACCGCTATGAATCGTAACATTGTCCGCGATTTTTGTGTCATCATTAATAATCACACCGGGGTAAAGCTTACAGCCTTTTCCAATTGTAACATTATTGCCGAGATAAACTCTGGGGTAAATAACAGTATTGTTATCTAATTTTGTATTGTCTCCAACAAATGAAAGAGCTCCAACAGTACAATTGTCAGCGATTATTGCCGAATCAGATATTACGGCAGTTTCATCAATTGCATTTTCTGATTTATTTGTGTCTGGGTAAAGCTCATCCAATATTAGCGCGAAAGCATAGTAAGGGTTTTTATGTCTAATGACCGCCGGACAGTCGCAATTTAGGTCATCAGGCAAAACAACCGCCGAAGCGGTTGTTTTATCAAGGAATTTCTTGTATTTACTATTAGCAATAAAACTGATTTGATTTATTTTAGCGGATTCTACTGGTGCCGCCGAATCAATAATGATATTGCCGTCACCTTCTAGTATTCCGCCGACTAAATCAGCGAGATGTTTTATTGTTACACCCAAATCAGTTCCCAATTAATTATCTATTCTTCAAGAATATCAAGGACCTTTTCGGTGATGTCATAATCTTTTTTGGCATAGGCCAAACCGGCTGAATTGAATACAAAATCATAGTTACCATCGGTGGCAACTTGTTCAATAGCGGCATTGATTTTCTCTAATAATGGTTGAATAAGCGCATTATTTCTTCTCTCTGCTTCACCGCCGGGACCAAATACCTGCCCGGTAAAGGCATCAAGTGCTTTCTTTTTGGCTTCAATTGCGGCTTCCCGTTCCTTTTTCTTTTCGTCAGACAGGATCAATCTTTGGCGATTGTACTCTTCAAGCATCTCTTCAAATTCGGTCTGCATTTCTTTGGCTTGAACTTCCCAGGCATTATAGTCAGTATTAAATTCTTCCTGAGCCTTGTTCCATTCTGTGTATTCCAAAAATATCTTATCAGAGTCAATGTACCCATTCTTTACTGCCTGCGCAAAACCACTCAGAGAAAATACAAACATCAAAGTTGCGGCCAAAAGAATAACACCTGTCATTTTTCTTGTGTTCATTTCAAAACTCCTTATATCTACAATAATAATATTTCTTAATAATTTTGCTATCTAAATGTTGTACCGATCTGGAAATGCGGTTTCCAGCCTTTTTCCTGTCCCGCACGATCATCCATCGGATATCCGAAATCAAAGCCGATTGTACCTATTCCGGGGACAAGTAATCTGAAACCGAATCCGTAACCTCTATATACACGATTTAATTTTATATCTTTTCGATGTAACCATGAGTTTCCGGCGTCAAAGAACATCAATGCATATAATTGATTTTCCAGGAGAGGCATCTGTAATTCAAGGTTTCCAACAAGCATATATTTGCCTCGAACCTTACTAACATAAGGTGTTACGGTAGTGTCGGATGGTGATATAAAATCAGGAGAATCTTCACCAGACATATCAGGGATCGAATCCAAAATGTTGCTGGTATAATATTCTTCAATAATTGAAATAGTAGACGCTGTATCAGGTGTAAGTGAGCCGTCATCATAACCTCTCACGACTCCATCATACCCAGTTCCGCCGGGTGAATAGCGGTCAAACTCAAGGATTTTGCTGTTATCGGGGGAACTAATCGCTCCGAATTTGATTTTTCCCGCCAGAGTTAATTTGCCCCAGATAGGAATAAATTTTGAATATGAAAACTCATGTCGATTGTATTTCCAGTAACCGCCGAGTAAATCTCCGCCGGTTTTGGCAAAGGTATATGATATCACTGAACCCGTTGTTGCAAATTCTGGTAAGTCACGGCTATCCCTTGAGATTGTAAATTGAATTGTTGAGGCTTTATTCCAACCTTCATTAAACCTTTCAAGAGAAGAGGGCAGTTCTTCACCATATCTTTTTGCATAGCTGGTATCAGGTACAGGCAAACTAGTCAGCGTGTCAGTAGCCATATAATATCCAGTAAGATAAGTTTTATGGGAATTGCCATCTCTATAAGCATCGCTGAAATCATAAAAGCGATCATCTTCAAGCCGGTAGCGGGCATAGATACTGAAATAATCATCCGGCCATTTTAGACGACGACCGATTTTAATTGATCCGCCGCGTCGTCCTTCGGTGTAGTCAGAGTAATAGCGGCGATTAGTATAATAAAGATCGCCTCCAATAAGAGTAGGTGAGCCAAAAGCCCAGGGTTCGGTAAAGGATAATGAGTAGGAATTGCGACGGTCACCAATGTCAATATTAAATGAGAGGTTTTGTCCCATCCCTCTGAAATTTGGTATTCCCAATCCAAAAGTACCAACAAATTTATCCTGTCCCGAATAACCTGCTCCGGCAGAAATCTGTCCGGTTGGTTTTTCCTCGACCTCAATTAATATGTCAACATCACCTGAAGGCAGATCGGCGATGTCGGGAGTGACATTACCAAAATAGTTGAGTTGCATTATATTTCTAACAGATCTGACCAATAGTGAGCGGTGAAATACCTGTCCCGGTCTGATAGCCATTTCCCGGCGAATAACTCTTTCCCGAGTTTTGGTATTGCCGGTGATCTTGACAAGATTTACTTCCGAGGGGAGACCCTCAACGACATCAAAGGAGATGTTGATTATAGAATCTTTGGTGGATCGATCATCCATCAGCTGTACATGCAGATGTCCTTTTTCCTGATATAGGAAATAAATCTCATATACAGATTCTTCAAATTTCTCGGTGCTGAATACTTCTCGTTCTTTATACTTTAATACCCGGTTAATTATTTCATCGGGGAATATTTCATTGCCGTTGTATTCAGTTTTGCCAAAGTAATATCGGGGTCCTTCATATATGTCGAAATAGACTTTCATCCTATTTCTGACACTGTCAATAGCGATAGAGTCAGATTTTAAGTAGGCATCAAGGAATCCATGACTATGAAGATATTCAATTATTTTATCTTTATCATCGGGAAAGGCGTCACGATCGTAATTAGATGATAATAAAAAACCACGTTTGCGATTCCGTATTTTACTAATTACTTCACTGGTTTCGTTTATTATGTTACCCGTCAGGATAACTTCTTCTACTTTTACTTTGGAGCCCTCGGAGATATCGTAAGTCAAGAGAACCTTAGAAGAGTCATCGGTATAATCAGATATGGTATTTACCGTTGTAAGAAAGTATCCTTTCTCGGCGTACTTTGACAATATCTCATTCTTCTTTTCAAATATTAAATTTGGTGAGATAAATTTTTCAGTTTCAAGACCGATTGACGCAAGGATATCCTTGGTTTTTATTTTCTTATTTCCCTTAAAAGATATGGCTGAAAGTTTTGGAAGTTCACGAACTTTGATAGTTAATTCTAATCCCCCGGTTACTTCATCAGCATCAATTG
>JAAERC010000625.1 GCA_024230695.1 Candidatus Zixiibacteriota bacterium | reverse complement strand
CATTATCTTTTTACCATCGGTAAGACTGATAATTGTATCAGGGCTCGATTCGACAAACTCAATAAGATCTGAGTTTATTATTAATTCGTTATTATTTATTCTGGTTACTTTAATCATTTCAATTTCTTATTAACGTTTAAGATTAACCAGTTCATCAAGCATCGTATCTGAAGTCGTAATAATTCTGGCATTAGCCTGGAATCCTCTTTGGGCCGTGATCATCGAAGTAAATTCCTGTGAAATATCTACCGCCGATGATTCCAAAGCACCAGATGAGATCGAACCGGAAATTGTTTCTCCCGCGATACCAACCATTGCTTCACCCGAGTTGGCCGATGATTGATAAAGCGAACTACCAGCCTTTAGCATACCACCCTGGTTGTTAAAATCTGCCAGTAATATCTGAGCCAGTGCTCTACTAACACCATTGGTAAAGATACCATAAATGGTTCCACCCTGATCGATCGAGATTTTATCAAGAATACCAACCGTGTAACCATCTTGCTCCATAATCGAGGCAGTATTTGGCGAGGCAAAACCGGTCAAACCATCAAAACGACCGATTGTTCCAGAATCAACTCTCACATCAGAAACCGCCGCCCCATTATTGGGATTAAAAACAATTGAACTGGCTCCACCATCATAACGGAAATCAAGCAATGAACCATCGGCGTTAAACCTGACTGATCCTGTGGCACCACTGACGATCGTTTCAATTCCGGAAAATGATGCGGTCCAATTCCATTCGTTACTATTAACTGATTTCAAAAATTCTATTGTTAATGAATGTTTACCACCCTGAGAATCATAAACAGTCATTGATGTTCCATGGAT
>JAAERC010000624.1 GCA_024230695.1 Candidatus Zixiibacteriota bacterium | reverse complement strand
TTCAGATTTTTTATACCCAGAATCTGATTAAACTCTTTCATCGTCTTCTTGTAATCTTTTATATCCTGAAGCGGATAACCGGCCGCGAATATATGACAAGTATCCATACAAACAGCCATTCTCTTTTTGTCTTCCACCATCTCTACTACTTTGGCTAACTGCTCAAACTTGTATCCAATATTTGTACCCTGCCCGGCGGTTGTTTCCTGACAAACAATAGTTTTGTTATCTGGTAGTTCATCAAAGAGACGATTAAATGACTCAGCAATTCTTTTCAAACCAGCTTCTTCACCTGAACCAACATGTGAACCGGGATGCATCACCAGATATGGGATCTTAAGCAAATGACATCGCTCCAACTCGATCTTGAAAGCATTGTAAGATTTCTGATACAAAGCATCATCAGGCGAGGCCAGATTAATTAAATAACTATCATGAGCGCAAATGGCTTTGATACCGGTCTCTTTTTGCGCATCGAAGAATTTTTGGACATCCTCATCAGTCAGTTCTTTGGCTTTCCACTGATTTGATGATTTAGTAAAAATCTGAATAACATCACAGGTCGCTTTTTGGCCATGACTTGGGGCATTATAAGCGCCACCCGCTATCGACATATGTGAACCTAAAGGCATATTAAATTTCCTGACT
>JAAERC010000623.1 GCA_024230695.1 Candidatus Zixiibacteriota bacterium | reverse complement strand
TAGGCATTATGTTTCCTCCCACCTATGGGTACAGTAACAGTTTACAAACCAGAATAACTGGTTTGGATAATCGTAATTTTTATCGACAACCATCATAAATTATTTAGTAATAACTTCATGGTATTCAACATTTTATTATGTCTGTTTAATCTTTGAGTGAAACCGTGCAAAATGCCCTGAATTATTTACACCTATTTTTATCTATTTTTCACCATTTTCGATTTAATTAATTCAATAAATATTTCTATTTCTCTAATCAGATTGGATTACAAAAAAGCGATATTAGAAAGAACAAGGTGTGAAATAATCTTCATAATTTTCACCAACCATAAACCAAATTGGTCACGAATCAAAATGAATAAATGACACAAACAACAATAATTTGGCAGAGACTTCTTTCATCTATGGCATTACGTTACAACAGGTTGTGCTATCCTAAATTCAATTATTCAATCCCCAACTGCCTAAATGAAATTTGAAATTGTTTAAGGCACACCCTTTGCTCAAGAGACTGTATAGCAACATTGAAAAGGAGAAAATATGCTGGATGACAAATATCAAAAAGGATTCTCTAACGAACGATTAGGTTCGGTTTCAGAACCTAAGGTTCATAGCGATGATGAGGGATTCTATATTTTTACACTATCTGAAAATGTAAAAGTTTATTTTGATGACTATTATAATTTTTTAAGAAATGTTTATCGCCAATGCCAACAAGAGCTGAAAATCATCGATGAAAGACTGGAAATGACTCCGGACGAGAAATGCGAAACAGTTTCATTCTATCGTGCAAAAAGAATCATCATAGAAATAGTTTTAAAAACCGCCAAAAGTTTTTATACCGATGATTCAACATTTGGTGTCATCATGACACCCTGGTGTTTTGGAACGGTTCTTTTAGAAAAGGTTGAGATTTACCGGGAGCGGTTAGCCAAGGGTGAGATAAACGAAGAGGATACGCCTGAATTTCCATATTATGTTATTAAGTATATTGATGAGATCCACCGCAAGACTTTATTAGAAATTTTTGATTTTCCGGAAGAGGCATTCAAAATGCGCTGGCAATACAGCGAACTTCTAAAAAGATATTCCAAGGTTTTAACAAATATTACAAAATCCCTAAATTCGGTGTTGACAACTATTAAAACCTATGGAACTTGATATAAATCCCTACTTTCTCCTGCTTACCCTCGAATTGTTCAAAATTCGAGGGTTTTTTTATATAAGTTAATAAGGTAATAGCAGTTATTGGCCGACAATAAAATAAGGACTGAAAAAATTAAAGAGAATATTAGATAATGTCATTGTTGAATCCAAAATCGATAGCAGAACATAAATATATACCCGTTTATCTTGACTCACTTCGAATAGATACTGTCCTTGATTTTAATCTTTATATTAAAATCAGCGGTGATATGATTCTATATCGTTCGGCCGATCTGCCATTTTCTGAACGAACCAGATTGAAACTTCTGGATAACAGAGTCGAACGATTATTTGTCAGCGGTAAATCAAGAGAAAAATATCAGAGATATATAGAGCAAAATCTTGACAAAATTCTGGTTGACCAGAAAGTCACAAAAGAGAAAAAGGCCGGGATACTGTATGAAACATCGAAAAGCCTGATGAAAGATGTGCTTGATAATCCATCGTATGGCGAAAATATCCAGCGAAGCAAAAAGCTGGTGGAACATCAGGTCGGATATATTTTAAAGGGTCAGGAAGCATTTCACAATCTCTTGAAAATAAGTTCTTTTGATTATTACACATATACTCATTCAGTTAATGTTTGCACCTTTGCCGTTGCTTTGGCTCAGCAGTTGGGTTATCGGGATGAAAAATTCTTACATGATCTTGGAATCGGGGCGTTACTGCATGATGTCGGAAAATCGAAAATCTCAGATAGAATATTAAATAAAAAAGGTTCCCTTTCTCAGGTTGAATTTGAACTTATGAAAAAACACCCTAAGTGGGGAGTTGAGATTTTAACTTCAACCGATTTGATAGATCCGGCTTCATATTATCCGGTTCTGCAACATCATGAACGAGGCAATGAAAAAGGGTATCCAAATCATCTGAAATTAAACGAATTGCATGACTTCAGCAAAATCGTAGCAATCGTTGATACCTTCGATGCCATGACTACCCAGCGGGTATATCAGGGCGCCGTTGAAACATACCCGGCCTTAAAAGTCATGTTCACTCTCAAGGAAGATTTCGATCAAAAAATGTTGGAAACATTTGCCACCCTGATGGGTCCGACCGGTTTGGCCGATTTATAATTTCCTAATCAGCTTTTTTATTTTTTCCGAATTCCTATTTTCTTTTATCTATTATTCTTTGCTCTCACTATTTTCATCAGATGGGGTTTCATCTGTTTTGCCATTACCCATCCCGAGCTTTTCACGAACATCAGTTTCAATAATTTTATAGATATCGTCGTTTTCTTCCAAAAACCGCTTGGCCGCCTCACGACCCTGGCCTAATCTATCGGCTCCAAAACTGTACCATGAGCCTGATTTCTCGACAATATCATGTTCGACGGCAATATCAAGCAATTCACCCGAATGCGAGACTCCTTTTCCATAGGTAATATCAAACTCGGCTTCTCTGAAAGGAGGAGCAACTTTGTTTTTTATAACCCTGACTCGGGTCCGTCCGCCAACAACAACCTGATTTTCCTTAATAGTAGCGATTTTACGAATATCGAGACGAATAGTAGAATAGAATTTCAAAGCATTGCCGCCGGTTGTTGTTTCGGGGTTACCGAACATGACACCGATTTTCATTCTTATCTGATTGATAAAAACGACGGCCGTTTTTGATTTTGAAATAATGGCGGTCAATTTACGTAAGGCTTGTGACATCAAACGAGCCTGAAGACCCATATGAGAATCACCCATCTCCCCTTCGATCTCCGCACGAGGTACTAAAGCCGCAACTGAGTCGATCACAATTATATCAATAGCACCGGAGCGAACCAGTGTTTCAGTGATATCAAGAGCCTGTTCGCCGGTATCAGGCTGAGAGATCAGTAGATTGTCAACATCGACACCAAGTGCTTTAGCATAAGTGGCATCAAGAGCATGTTCAGCATCGATAAAAGCGGCGATTCCTTTGGCTTTCTGAGCTTCCGCTATTGCGTGAAGGGCAAGTGTTGTTTTACCTGAAGATTCAGGTCCGTATACTTCGATGATTCGGCCTTTGGGATAACCTCCGACGCCCATGGCGGCATCAAGAAGAATTGAACCGGAAGGGATAACTCTTATAGCGGTGTTTTTATCTGATGAACCCAATTTCATTAATGAGCCTTTTCCAAACTGTTTTTCAATCTGAAGTCTCGCCGCTTCTATTGCCCTGTTCTTTTCTTCAACATTGCTATGTGTCTGCTGTGTTGGTAAATTTCCCTTTTTTGCCATCATCCCCTCCAAAGCGCCCTGATTTAATTTATACGCGGAAATTAACCTCCGCAAAAATCAATATTAACCAATATATTATAATAGAGGTTGTCCCGCAACCCCCGATATTTTCGCTCCAGGCAAAAATTCTGCTGCATCGAAAATTCGATGCTTAAAGCTGCATGAAACGGCGGCACAGCGCTGGACAGATCCGAATATCCATGTTAATGGACAGCCTGAACTATGCGTTATATATCAATATAGATACAGCGGAAATCAGCATCCTGATTCAATTCTGAATAATAAATCTGTAAAAAAATCTAATACGATTTGAATTAAAAATATTGAATACTCTTCCAAATCTTCAGGATCTTGAAATATCCACGCGTTAATGCTAAAAT
>JAAERC010000622.1 GCA_024230695.1 Candidatus Zixiibacteriota bacterium | reverse complement strand
CTGATCAAATTCCCGCGACTCATAAATCGAAACAAAAGCAACCAGCGCTATTGAGGCCGCCACCGCCAGATACTTATAATACTTATTCTGCTTTCTATCAGATTGTACTTTGACTATTTTATCGGTCTGTGCCTGATCGATCTTTTCTATGACTTTATCTTTTTGTGCTTCCCAATAATCTTCATTTTCAGAGATAGCAAAATCATCAACCATCTCACCTAGCTTGAGAAGTTTGTTATAATAAGCCCGACAACTATCGCAGTTTTTTATATGCTCCCTGATTTTTTCTGCCTCATTTGCGTCAAGCAGATCATCAATATAAAGCGACAGCTTTTCTTTTATATTCTCACAGTTCATAACGTCACAAAAGATCCTTTAACATTTCCACCAATTTTTCTCGGGCGCGCGATAATCTCGAATTAACCGTTCCAATTGATATTTTAAGCTTTTTTGCAATATTCTCATAGCTCATTTTTTCAACCGTTCGCAACACAAACACTGTTCGATATGGAATCGGAAGTGCCAAAATCGCCTGCGCCAATCGCCGATCGTTTTCCTTCTCAATAAGATTTTCAAGCGGGTTTTCCGATACATCAACCACCTCGATCTCGGTTTCATCAAGCTCCGAAAAAACCGACATCTTGTTATCCCTCTTGATTCTATTCAAGGCCAGATTCCTGGCGATAGTTGTGATCCAGGGATAAAATGGACGGTTGACCTCAAAACTTTCCAAAGCCTGAAACCCTTTCACAAAGGCATCCTGGACAATATCCAAAGCAGTATCCATCCGTCCAATCATCATAAATATCTGCCTGACCAATCTCCTTTGATATTTTAGAACCAGTTTGCCATAAGCATTCTTGTCGCCTTCTTTGGCAGAAACAATCAACAACCGATCAACATCGGTTTCGTTTCTGTCTTCCTTATTATCTACCATCAGAGGGCGTTTTTCTTCCAATTTATTGTTCCGTCGATATTCTATTTTTTAGGCTCTAAAAATCTCTATTTTTCAGCTAAACAGATATTAAAAATCAACTTCTCGATAATAGTCTGATTCGATTTAAGATTGCTCCGCAGGGCAACATCGGTTTCGGCAATTTGTTTGATTATTGATTCTAACTGGTCGTTATTAAACAGATTCACTTGCTTATTAAACTTCCAGCTCATCTTTCTTTTGTAAATCGGAAGCGGTTTATTGTTCTTGACCAGATATAGATCAATAAAATGTTCCGACAACCAGAATGTAAGTCCGGCCGGGGTCTCCCCTTTTCTGAGCAGAGAATTAACAATATCAAGT
>JAAERC010000621.1 GCA_024230695.1 Candidatus Zixiibacteriota bacterium | reverse complement strand
GGAATGGTTAATTCATTGGTTTATGATACAACTATTGATCAATTTAAGGCGGAACGTACTACTCCGGATTCTGTGGAGATGCAATTTTATCTGAGCGAAATGGTCAAGGCCAAATGCGAGTATGCGGTTATTGAAGTTTCATCTCATGCCTTGATGTTAAACAGGGTTGATAACATCGATCTGCAAATCGGTCTCTACACAAATTTCAGCCGTGATCATCTTGATTTTCATAAGAGTATGGAAAACTATCTTGAAGCCAAAAAACTGCTATTGGACAAAATTGCCGAAAAAAATAGTTGTGCGGTTGTGAATCAGGATGTTCCCGAGTTTGTCTCAATGATAGACGATTACCAATCCGACGTTCTTTCATATTCATCGGCTGGCAACGAAGCTGACATAAAAATCGACGCGGCCAAACTGTCACCAACGATGTCACTTTTTAATCTGGTGATGCCGGACAGCTCGTGCGAAGTATGGTTCAATCTTCCGGGACGGTACAATCTGGCTAATGCCGCTTGTGCGGCATCTGCCGGGGTTGCGCTTGGAATTGGGAAAGATAATATCAAAAAGGGATTGGAATCAGCCAAACCTGTCCCGGGTCGATACCGGCCAGTGATTTTGGGACAACCATTCTCAGTAGTAATTGATTATGCCCACACTCCTGACGCGTTGGCAAGATTGTGTTTGTCGGCGCGGGAGATCACCCAAGGAAACATATTGACACTATTTGGTTGCGGCGGTGATAGAGACAGTGGCAAGCGGCCCATGATGGCTGAAGCCGCTTCGACTAATTCTGATTTTGTGATTCTTACTTCAGATAATCCTAGAACCGAGAACCCGGAAAAGATATTTGAGGAAACTATTCCGGGGATGATAGATGATAACTATGAAGTGATCTCGGATCGTAGTGAGGCAATCAGAACGATTATTGGGAGAGCCAAAAAAGATGATACTGTTCTTATTGCCGGAAAGGGCGCCGAGGATTATCAGGAGATAGGTACAACACGATTTCCGTTTAATGATAAAAAAGAGATTGAAAATGCTTTGGAAGCTTTTGGATATAAACAGGTTAAAGCCGGGTGATAAGCAGGGATTTTAAAACTCTTGCCCAGGAGGTAAATGGCAAGTTGCTAAACAAGGAGTTTGCAACAACAGTTTTTAGTGGTGTCTCCATTGACAGCCGAGTTGTTAAGGGGGAACAACTATTTATCGCTATTGAGGGGGAAAACGATGATGGCCATCGCTACCTTGATAATGCCATTGATAAAAACTGTGCTGGATTTTTGGTGAACAGCAGATTCACCGGAATAGACGAATTTAAAAACAAAAAACCAATGGTCGCAGTGGATGATACTCATCAGGCGATGAAGAAAATGGCTCAAGATTATAGAAAAGAGTCAAAAACAAAATTGATTGCCGTCACTGGTTCCAATGGAAAAACAACGACAAAAGATATTATCTATTCGTTTATCCGAAACAAAACGGAGAAAACCTACCGCTCACCCGGCAATTTTAATAATCTGTTTGGTTTGCCGTTATCTATTTTTGAAATGCCATCAGATATCGAGTATGGTGTTTTTGAATTAGGAATTTCGATTGAGGGGGAGATGCGTCAACTAGCCGAAATCGCGCAACCGGATGTTGTTCTTATAACCAATATCGGCCCGACACATCTGGAGACTCTGGGAACCGAAGAAAATGTGGCGGAGGAAAAATTCAGTCTGGCCGATTCTCTTGATTCTGATAAGGCCGTGATTCTAAATGCCGATGACTCGATTTTGATGCAGGCCGCCTCTAAAAGAAATAGAGATTTTGTGACTTATGGATTTGATTCACCGGCAGATTATAAAGCCGAAAAAATTGGTATTTCAAAATCAGGTTTTCCGCAAATAAAGATCGATGGAAAAACAATCGAAATAAAACTTTTTGGTGAGCACCAAATGTATAATGTTCTGGCCGCCTATACCGTTTGTAAAGAACTTGGTCTTAATATTGAACCGAATGAACTTGAAAATTCACAATATAGTTTTAGCATGTATCGCGGCGAAATTGAGCAAATTTCAGGATTGACCGTTATTGCCGATTGTTACAATGCTAATCCAACTTCAATGGAATCCGGTTTACGCTCTTTTAAAAAATATATCGATTTACCGGAATTGGCTGCTCGTCCCAGTATAGTTATTGTGGGCGATATGCTGGAATTGGGTGATAATTCAATGATGTACCATCGAAAAATCGGGAAACTAATTGCAGAGTTCAAATTTGATAATGTAATAACCGTTGGATCTTTGTCGAGCGATCTATTTGATGCGGCCAAAGAAGCGGGATTAAAAGATAGTAATATAAATTATTTTGCTGATGTTAACGCGGCGGGAGAATTTTTGACAGGTAACTTGCCAAGAGGGGGAGTTATTTATCTTAAGGCCTCCCGCGGAATCGGTCTGGAAAAACTAATCACCTTATTAAAAGGATCCGCCTTCCGGGATAATTAATATGTTTTATCATCTGTTTACACATTTGGTTGATTATATCTCCGGATTTAATCTCTTTCGATATATCACCTTTAGAGCCGCCGCCGCCACTATTACGGCAATTCTTATCTCGATAATTTTGGGACCGTTGTTTATAAAATTATTAAAAAAATATCAGGTAAGAGAAAAAATTAGAAGCGAAGGTCCTGAGAGTCATCAGAGCAAAGAAGGGACCCCTACAATGGGCGGAGTGATTGTCTTGTTCGCGATAATTGTCCCAACTCTTTTATGGGCCGATCTGACTAATTATTACATTTTGATGACATTGATGGTAACAGTTTGGCTTGGAATAATTGGGTTTATGGATGATTACCTCAAGGCGATAAAAAATCAGACAAAAGGCATGGTGGCACGGAAAAAACTTATCGGACAGATATTGCTTGGATTGATTTTTGGCATATTACTCAGTTTCGCACCGCCCAACTCAAGTTTTGATGGTACAACCGGGATTCCATTTTTCAAAAACTATATGCTGGTGTTAGGTGTGTTTTATATCCCATTTATCATTATAGTTCTGACCGGATCCTCCAATGCTGTTAATCTAACCGATGGTTGTGATGGTCTGGCAATTGGATTGTGCGGTCTTTGTTTTATGGCCTTTGCCGGAATCGCTTATGTTAGCGGCCGTATTGATTTCTCAAATTATTTGCAGATCGAATATATTCCCGGAGCAGGGGAGATGGCTATTTATTGTGGGGCGGCAATTGGAGCCGCGCTCGGTTTTCTCTGGTTTAATTCGCATCCTGCTGAAGTATTTATGGGTGATACTGGGTCTCTGGCACTTGGCGGGGCACTCGGTTCGATTGCAATACTGTTGAAAAAAGAACTCCTGCTGGTAATTGTTGGCGGAGTTTTTGTAATAGAAGTCTTGTCGGTGATTATTCAGGTGCTGTCATACAAGTATCGTGGCGGCAAAAGGGTTTTCAAAATGGCACCGATCCATCATCACTTTGAATTGAGTGGTTGGCCTGAATCGAAAGTGGTCGTCAGGTTTTGGATCGTTGGGGCATTATTTGCGTTGCTGATGCTGGCGACATTGAAGGTACGATGACAATACAAGAGAGAGTAAAAAATCGTAAGATAGGTATTATCGGGATGGCTCGTTCCGGAGTTGCGGCCGCTATTCTAATAAAGGAACAGGGCGGAGTACCATTTGTCTCTGATGTCGGAAATGAAAACGATTTGGCCGATCAACTCGCCGTTTTAAAAAAACATAATATAAAATATGAAATCGGCGGACATACTGATAAACTATTGAAATCAGATTTTGTAATATTGTCACCCGGTGTTCCAGCAACGATTGAAATAGTAAAGAAAATAAAATCCGAAGGAATACCGATATTCTCAGAGATCGAATTATCATCATGGTTCTGCCGGGGCAAAATTATTGCTATTACCGGGTCCAATGGTAAGACTACGACAACAACATTGATCGGTGAGATAATTAAAAACGCTGGGTTACAAGTCGAAGTCTGCGGTAATATCGGGCGGCCTTTTGCCCAGGTCGCGAAAAATATCCCTGAAGATGGTTTTGCGGTTGTTGAACTTTCGAGTTTTCAACTTGAGAACATCGAGGAGTTTGCACCGCATGTTGCTTTGATTTTAAATTTAACACCGGATCACCTTGATCGTTATGATGGCTTTGAATCTTATAAACAAGCCAAATATCAAATTGCTGTAAATCAGAAATCATCCGATTACCTGATACTTAACGCCGAGGACAGAGTGATGTCGGCCGATAATATTCCCACATCGGCAACAAAATTACAATTTTCCCATATCCGCAGTCTGCCAATCGGGGTCTTCCAGAGGGGAGGGTCACTGGTTGGCATTGCGGCGGGAAAAGAACAGGAAATTATTGATACAAAACAGATAAAAATACCCGGGCCGCATAACCTTCAAAATGCCGCGGCCGCATCACTGGCGGCACTTTTAATCGGCGTAAAACCAGAGGTTATTGCTGAGACGTTAAAAACCTTCTCGGGGGTGGAACACCGGATGGAAAATATTGGTTCGGTGGCCGGTATTAATTTTGTTAATGATTCCAAGGCAACCAATGTTGATTCGGTTTGTTATGCTCTTAGATCGATTGATTCACCGATTTATCTGATAGCCGGCGGCCGGGATAAGGGCGGTGAGTTTGGACCAATTATTAAATACGGAAAAGATAGAATAAAAAATATAGTTCTTATAGGAGAGGCGCGGGAGAAGATGTTTAATCAACTTGGAAAATCATTTGCGGTACAGTTTTCCGATAGTATGGAGAATGCGGTGCAGATGCTGTTTGAGTTGGCTTCGCCGGGGGATACGGTCATGTTGTCACCAGCCTGTGCCAGTTTTGATATGTATGATAATTTTGAACATCGTGGTGAAGTATTTAAGGATGCGGTAAAGGCATTGAATAATAAAAATTTAAACAAGACGGTGGAGTCAGAGTAGTAATATTTTGGATAGAAAATTATTTTACAGCGCGGGAGCATTAGTCATTTTCGGAATGGTGATGGTTTATTCATCATCGTCGGTAATGGCCGAAAGCCGGTTTGGGAGTAATTTGTTCTTTCTGAAAAGACAACTTCTCTGGTTGATAGTTGGTGCGTGCGCCGGGTATTTGATGTATAAAATCGATTTAAAAAAACTATCGGCTTATTCGGTTCCGTTGTTGTTTTTGACTTTGATTCTTTTGGCGTTGGTATTTCTGATGCCCGCACGTAATGGGTCACACCGCTGGTTATTTCTTGGTCCGTTTAGTATTCAACCGTCGGAATTATTTAAACTGGTTGTGATAATATATTTATCATTTTCATTATCCCTGAAAAAACGGGATATTACTCAGTGGAAACAATTTTTGTATCCCTATGGTCCGTTTATCGCAATTGGATTGATACTAATAATACTTGAGCCGGGTCTGGGTTCGGCGATCACAATATCATTAACGGTTTTAATAATATTCTTTTTGGCCGGAGTGCGTTTGTATCATCTTGCGGTGTTTATTTTGCCGATGAGTTCGCTGGCGGCATTTATGGTGTTTGTTCTGGGGTACAAAAGCGCCCGCGTGTATGATTACCTGGCCTCAATTAAATCTCCATTGTTGGGAAGTTACCAAGTGAAGCAGGCAGTTCTTACTCTCGGTGCCGGTGGTCTGTTCGGTTCTGGCATAGGTAACGGCCGACAAAAACTGTTCTTTTTGCCTTATCCTCATACCGATTTTATCTTTGCTTCAATCGGTGAGGAGGTAGGTTTTTTGGGGTTGATGATTGTATTGGCACTTTTTTATGTGATTATCTGGCGTGGAATAAAGATCGCCCGTTATCAGCCTGATCGATTTGGATATCTGCTGGCAATGGGTGTGACCGCTTCAATATTTGTTTCGGTTTTGGTTAATATTTGTGTGGTGACGGCACTTCTGCCTACAACAGGGATTCCACTGCCATTATTATCGTATGGCGGAACATCGCTGATAGTGTCGATCTGCTCGATTGCGATACTTCTGAATCTCTCTAAACGCAGAGGGATGGTGGTTAGGTGAAGGAACTAAGAGCCATATTTGCTGGAGGTGGAACGGGCGGACATCTGTTCCCGGCGATTGCAATTGCTAATCAATTGAAAAATCGCGTAGAACCTGAAACAAGAACTGACTTTTTGTTTATAGGAACTAAAAGAGGTTTGGAATATAGAATGCGCGAGAGATTAGGATATCCTTTGGAAACAATCAACGTTCGCGGGTTACAACGCTCATTAACGTTGACCAATTTACTTTTCCCAATTGTTCTGATTGGCTCGATAATTAAATCAATAATGATTCTTTCTCGTTTCAGACCAGATATTGTTATAGGGACTGGTGGTTATGTGATGGCCCCGGTGATTTTGGCGGCCGTTCTGCTTGGTAAGAAACGTGTTATTCAAGAGCAAAATTCATTCCCGGGATTGGCAACTCGAAAACTTGCCAGGATGGTACATAAATTATTTCTTGGTTTTGGTTCGGCGGAACGATATTTCAAAAATAAGCATAATCTTGTCGAGACCGGAAATCCTGTAAAAGAAATAATTGGTAAAGTAAACAAGCAGGAAGGAATTGATTTTTTTGGGCTGGATAGCAATAAAAAAACAGTACTAATTATCGGCGGTAGTTTAGGGGCATCAAAGATAAACGAAAATATAAAAAATGGTTTAAAAAAATTGCCGGAAAACTATCAGTTAATATGGCAAACGGGAGAAAGGGACTACAAGGAAGTTGCCGCATGTGCGGGCGACAAGGTCTCTGGTCGCGCCCTTTTCCCATTTTTAAACAGGATGGAGTTAGCTTATTCTGCCGCCGATTTGGTTGTTGCCCGGGCCGGGGCATTGACGTTGGCCGAAATTGCCATTTGCAATCTTCCGGCCATATTGATTCCGTATCCATATGCTACCGGCGATCATCAATTGAAAAATGCACTCGATTTTTCAAAAAATGGTGCGGCGATTGTGATTGAAAATAAACAACTTGATTCGACCGATTTGCTTGGTAAAGCAGTAGAGATGTATGAGTCGGGACAGATTGATAAAATGAGTAAGGTTGCTTTGTCAAATTCAGGAAACAGCAAAAAATCAGCGGTTGATAAAATCATCAATGAGATATTGGAACTGGTGAAATATAAAAAGGGAGAACCAATTGCAGAACAACGTGGAAACTCAAACCAGGTTTAGAAATAGAAAAATGATATTTGGTAAAATAAAAGAACTGTTTTTTGTCGGAATCGGCGGAGCCGGTATGTCGGGAATAGCCGAAATACTTTTTAATCTTGGTTTTAAAGTGTCTGGTTCAGATCTGTATGCCACCGATGTTACCAAACGACTCGAAAGTATTGGGATTCCGGTTTTTGATCAACATGCTCCTGATAATATTGGATCGGCTAATGCCGTTGTGATTTCATCGGCGGTTGGTGATGATAATCCCGAAGTGTTCGAAGCCAAAAGGCGGGGAATTGCCGTTATCAAACGGGCCGAGATGCTTGGTGAACTGATGCGATTGAAATACTCGATAGGTATTGCCGGGACACATGGCAAGACAACGGTAACATCGATGATCGGTCAAATAATGACCCATGCGAATCTTGATCCGACTTTGATCGTTGGCGGTATTGTCAGTGGTAAGGGAACTGGAGCTTCGTTAGGCAATAGTGAATATTTGGTCGCTGAAGCCGATGAGTATGACCGTTCGTTTATGGCGATGTATCCATCGATGGCTGTGATTACCAATATCGAACCGGAGCATCTTGATTGTTATGATGGCTTAGAAGATCTTGAAAACTGTTTTGTTTCATATATGAATCGTGTTCCGTTTTATGGATTGGTTATCTATCCGGTTGATGACCCGATAACTGCTCGATTGTACCCACGAATAACGAGAGCATCAGTTGGTTTTGGATTTGATCCCGAGGCTGATTATAGAGCGGTTGATGTGGAATTAAAAGAAGGCGGTTCAAAGTTTAAGTTGTTTCAGAGAGACAAATTATTAGGCGATGTTATTCTAAATGTTCCGGGAAAGCATAATATTAGCAATGCTCTGGCCGCGATAGCATCCACTATGGAACTTGAAGTACCATTCGATAAAGTAGCTGAAGCATTAAACAAATTTGGCGGAGTTGAACGTCGGTTTGATATTAAAGGGACTGTTAACGATGTTTTGGTTGTAGATGATTACGCGCATCATCCAACTGAAATTATTGCTACTCTTGAAACTGCTAAAACATTTAATCGACGAGTGATAGTTATATATCAACCTCATCTATTTTCACGGACCGAACGGTTCTACCGAGATTTTACAATGGCCCTGGGATTGGCCGATATCGCCTTGTTGGTTGATATTTATCCGGCCCGGGAAAAACCGATTCCGGGAGTGACATCAGAGATGATTGAAAAAGATGCACAGGAAAAAGGGTATGATAACATTAGATATATTGGTGCTAAAGAAAATTGTTTGGAAGAAATAGCACAAATTTCAAAACCGGGAGATATGGTAATAACGATGGGCGCTGGGACAATTACATTGATGGCACCGGCTCTGCTTGAAAGGTTGGCGAAAAAATAATGTCAGGGATTCGCCGAAAATATAAACTATTTTTACTGGCAACAGTCTTAATGCTGGCGATGGTGATTTTTGTCAGATTCTCCAAGACCTTTGACCTTCAGGAAATCAGTGCTTTTCCTGATGGAATAATTAGCGAATCTGAATTGATGGCGGCACCGATCGGCAAAAATATGTTTGGTTTTTCGGGCAATGATTTTATGGACAGCATTATTGCCGATCAAATGGTTATCAAAGCGGAACTTGATTTTGGCTTTCCAAATGAAATTAGTATCATCTTAAATGATATAAAACCTTTGGCCTTAGTCAGATCGAACGGGAAATTTTATGTCCTTGATGAGTTGGGGTATTTAAGTAAATTTGATAATCGGCCTACCTCGTTCAATTTTCCAATAATTACCGGTGCGGGGAAATGCCGTTTATTTGCACCGGCTAGAAATGATAGGTTACACCTGTTGTCTGATCAGCTACAACAGTTACGGACAGAGAATAATGATTTTTATCTCGCAATTTCCTCAATTGATATATCATCCCCCGAATACACAGTTATCAAAATTGATGGTTTAAAACCAAATTTGAAAATGTACGCCGGAGATTTATTTAGAAATATGGAATACTTAAGAACATTTTTGCTGGAATTTAATCCTGATTTAAGTCAGACCAAAATATTAGACCTGCGGCTGACAGGTCAGGTAATAGCGGTAGGAAAATGAAAACAGAAACACAATTAGTAACCGGAATCGATATCGGGACGACCCGCGTCAGAACTATCATCTGTGAAAACGATGAGAAGGGTTTACCGGTATTTCTTGGACATGGCTCGGCCCCCGCCGAAGGTATGAAACGTGGTGTTATTGTTAATATGGAAAAGGCGATTCAATCAATTTCGCGGTCGGTTGAGGATGCCGAACTTATGGCAGGGGTTCATATCGAATCTGCGGTTGTAAGTTTGGCCGGGGATCATATCAAGTCGATAAACAGTCATGGTGTTATTGGTATTGCTCACTCAGAAAATGAGATTGATGAGCGCGATGTAAATAAGGCGATTGAAGCCGCCAGCGCCGTAGCTATTCCGACCGATCGGGAGATAATTCATGTTCTGCCACAGGAGTACACTATCGATGAACAAACCGGTATAAAGAATCCAATCGGGATGAGCGGTGTTCGTCTTGAAGTCGAAGTACATATAGTGACTGCGGCGGTAACATCGGTTAAAAATATTTATCGGGCACTAAAACGGTGTGAGATTGAAGTTGAGCATCTGGTGATGCAATCGCTGGCATCATCTTATGCCAGCATCAGTTCAGAAGAAGAAGAGATGGGCGTTGTTCTTCTCGATATTGGTGGTGATCTAACCGATATCGCGATATTTTTTGACGGCTCGATTCGGCATACCGGAGTTTTATCTTTGGGTGGAAAAAATGTTACCAATGATATTACAATTGGTTTACGAACAACTCTTGATCAGGCAGAAAAAATAAAAATCGGATATGGTTCAGCATTGGCGTCGTTGGTTGATCCCGATGATATGATGGAAGTCGGCGGCGTTGCCGGACGGGAACCACGAAGTATTTCACGAAATGTTCTGGCCACTATTATTGAACCTAGGATGGAAGAAATTCTTTCTTTGACCGCCCGAGAGGTCAAAAAATCGAATCCGCCTGATTCGTTGACCGCCGGAGTTATTTTAACCGGGGGCGCTGCCACTTTGCCGGGAGTAGTGGAGCTGGTCGAACAGATTTTTGATATGCCGGCCAAATTGGGAACACCGATTGGTGTTGATGGATTCCCCGAAAGCCTTTCAATTTCAGAATATGCCACAGCTATTGGACTAATAAATTATGGTGTCAGGCATGATAGCGACCAGAAATTTGCCAAAGGTAAAATTTCAAAGATGTTTAAGAAAATAGAAAATTGGTTTACAGATAATTTTTAATAAACATGGAGGAGAAACCGATGAGTGATGGACTAAAATTTAGTTTTGCTGACGAGCAGGGCAATTTTGCCCGGATAAAAGTCGTTGGTGTGGGTGGAGCTGGCGGCAATGCCGTCAACCGGATGATTGAGGCCGGTTTGAGCGGGGTCGAATTTATTGCGGTCAATACTGATGCCCAGGTACTGGAACATAACCGTGCCGCAAAGAAAGTACAGATAGGCAAACGGGTGACCAAAGGACTCGGTGCCGGAGCTAATCCCGAGATCGGTCGCAAGGCGGTCGAAGAAGATCGCGATGAAATCGCCGAGTTTCTTAATGGAGCTGATATGGTTTTTATCACTGCCGGTATGGGCGGTGGAACCGGAACCGGAGCCGCTTCGGTAATCGCCGAAATCGCCCGCAAACAGGGAGCTTTGGCAGTCGCGGTGGTCACCAAACCGTTTAAATTTGAGGGTCAGAAAAGAATCAGTAAAGCCGATGCT
>JAAERC010000620.1 GCA_024230695.1 Candidatus Zixiibacteriota bacterium | reverse complement strand
GTTAAAGAATCGCCTCGAAAAGGCGAAAAGTGAATATAACATTAACCCTGCTTCGGATACCACGCAATAAATCCGGGGCCGTTTGAACCTTTAACGTCCATAGGGAGGATCTTGAATGCGTACCTACGAATCTACGTTTATTCTAAGTCCCCAGGCAGATGATGCCGCTTTCGACCAACAGATCAAAGCTATCACCGATTTAATCGGAAAAAATGATGGCAAAATTATTCAGGAAGACCGATGGGGAGTTCGCCGGATGGCTTACCCTATCCAAAAATTCACTCAAGGGTATTACACCCGGCTTGTGTTTGAGGGTACCAACAAGGTCTTATCAGAACTGGAACGGTTTTACAAATTAGAAGAACCGTATATCCGCTATCTGACGATCCTTTGTGAGGGTGATCCTCAGGAAAAGATTTTTGGTGATGCAGTTGCCGATGCGGCTCCTAACGCCAAACCGGCTGAAAAAGATGCAAAACCAGCTCCGGCTGAAGAATCAAAGAAAACCGAAGATAGTGCACCGGTTGTAAAAGAGGAAAAAGCCGAAGAGACGAAAACTGAAACTGCTACTACTGAACCGGCCGGCACTGATGAACCTAAGAAAACTGAAGAGTAAATATTGCCTTAGGTGGTAATATTATAAAATACGAACTAAAGGAACTATAATATGTTCAAAAAGAAATATAGTAAAAAGCCCGGTGAGTTTAAGGGTGCTTTCAAATCAAGAAGACGGAAAGTCTGTCGCTTTTGTGAGGACAAAGTAAGGGTTATCGGTTTCTACAATGACCGTATGCTCAGAAGATTTGTCAACGAACGAGGGAAAATTGTGGCTCGTCGCGTCTCTGGCAACTGCGCGTTTCATCAACGTCGTTTAACATCGGCAATCAAACGCGCCCGCCATTTGGCAATTATGCCTTATACGAGTGAATATTACAGATAGATCAAAGGATATCAGGCAAAGTTAATGACCTTTTGGGATAACATAGAACAGATAGCAAACCCGGCCGGGATTTTGACCATCTGGGCGTTTCCGATTGTAATCGGGATACCCGCAATGGGGTATTTGATGGAAACAATAGCATTGTTTTTTGTCATTCTATTCTCTTTCCGAAAACGTTATCTGTTTTTGACCGTTTCTATATTAGGATCGATGATCACATTGATTCTGGTGTATGGTGCTGACATTTTGGTAATCAGTATGTGGGCAAAAGCTATTTTGCCCGGCGCACTGCTTGGATATTTGATTGCATCGGGGATGGCTGTCTCGCGGGTTTTTCTGGTTTCGATATTATCGATCACCGGAATTGTTCTGATACTCTTTTTACAGGAAAAAACGGCGATCTTTCAGGCACTTGACAAAGCTCTTGTTTGGATCGAAAATGGTTTGGCCGGAACTCCCAACCAGGGTATAGAAATGATTGAAGTGATGAGAAAAACTGTGACGGTTATCAAACGATTGATGCCTGCTATAATGATTTTATCGGTGATTACTCAGTTATTTGTTGGCTGGGTATTACTGGTGATATTTCTGAAAGCTATTGGTGAGTTTTTCCCGGGGTTTGTGAATTTCTATTACTGGAAAATGCCTGATTTCTATCTGCCTGTTATTGGAATCGTGATGATTACACGATTATTAGGCGGTGATCTTTTAAAGGTTGTTGCTGATAATCTTATTTTGTTTATCGGATTCTTTTATGCGGCATTTGGATTTGCGCTGTTTGAGTATTATTTAAAAAAAATCAAACTCTCGCTATTTTTGAGAGTACTGTTTTATATTGGATTTATCTTTCTGCAACTACCCGGTCTTATTTTGGCCGCAGTGGTTGGGCTGTTTGACAGCTACTTTGACTTCCGAAATGTCAAAGCGAGAATGATTGGTTAGTTTTGAAAT
>JAAERC010000619.1 GCA_024230695.1 Candidatus Zixiibacteriota bacterium | reverse complement strand
TCCAGCGCCGTCAGAATCTTATCAAAATGCGTATATAATGATTGTTTTACTTCTTCCATAGAAGGATAAATAGACGCATTGTCATACAGTTTTGATCCATAACCAAATAGTTTGGTCCATTCCTCAGGAAAATCCGCGTTTTCTCCAAATATTTTTAGGATCAATCGGGTGCAATCAACAAGATGCCCAGTCTGCCACCTGATATGATTACAATGTTCATAATCATGCCGCATCGATTCTTCTTCGCTGATATCATCAACAAGTTTTTTTATCATGTCATGATTCGATTGCAGAAGTTTTTTTAGATTCTCCTTTTTACTGGTCTTTTCCATAAGTCCTCCATTTTTTTTGATAAATAATTATTTACTATTATATATGTAATCAGATATGTTGTAGTTTCAAAATGTTTATTTATCTTATAATAAATTAATTTAGGAGGAATAATTATGCTAATCACAACGACACCGAATCTGGAAGGTAAAAAAATCACTAAATATCATGGACTTGTTTCCGGCGAGGCGATCTTAGGGGCGAATATATTTAAAGATATTTTCGCCAGTATCACCGATATTGTTGGCGGTCGTTCTGGGGCGTATGAAAAAGAACTACGGGAAGCCAAAGATATTGCCATAAAAGAAATGAGCGAACAGGCACAGGCGCTTGGTGCCAATGCGATAGTTGGTGTCGATCTTGATTATGAGACAATCAGCGCCGGCGGACGAGGTGGAATGCTGATGGTTTCGGCCAGCGGAACCGCTGTGAATTATGAATAAGAATATTAGCTTAGCTAATGAATAAACTTACACACATTTTCAAACTTGTTTGGGCGTATAAAATAAAAAAGGCAACAGTGTTGCCGTATCCGCCTTATCAATACACTATCGAATCTACTAATGTCTGTAATTTTAAATGTGATTTCTGTCCACAATCTGATCCCGATCATGCGGCATGTCGGCCACATGGACAATTAACAATTGAGAATTTTAAATTATTTTTGAGGAAATGTCGGGTAGTCAAGCCGGGAAATAATAATATCAATTTTACTCTTGATGGTGAACCATTCATCAATAAGAATTTTACTAAGTTTATTGAGCTGGCCGCAAAAGATGGACTGTTTTCAATATTCGCGTCTAACGGAAGTTTGATCAATCCCGAAAAGGCAGATATATTGACCGAAGCCGGACCATTTCGGGCTTCGATAGATTTTTCCTCGGATAAAAATATATTTGAGACGATTCGAAGTAAAAAAGATAATTATGATAAACTGCTTGAAAATCTTCGGTATCTAATAAAAAAAGCCAGAGAAAATGAAAATGTAAATCTTGAGATAAATGATATCACAACCTTTGCCGGTGTTGATCCAACAGAGTCATTGATGAAAATGAAAAATCTGTTTGGTTCCAATTTTCCATCCCGAGTAAAATTCAGAACCCGCGTTTTTCATAATTTCTGCGGCCATCTGGAGTTGGGAGATGAAGAAAAAAAGAAAATGTATCGTTTATGTCCTTATCCGTGGACCCAGATGGCTGTTACCTATTCGGGGGATTGTGTTGCCTGTTGCCGGGATACATCGGCACGGTCGATTTTTGGCAATATTTTTGAAGATGATATCGAAAAGATATGGAACGGAGAAAAATATCAGTTATTTCGGCAGAATCTTCTGGATAAAAGGCCGGAGTTAAACAAAGCCTGTAAAGATTGTGATCTGTCGTATAGCGGTGGAGACTCCAAATGGCGCCCTGGATACGTTTTCCGCTCGCTTTTACGGCGTTAATTTTTCGGTATCCGGTTCTACTTTTTCCTTGAATTTCAATCTAAAATGTCCTTATTTTCATTAATGCTAAAAAATATAATTAAATTAATACGACCTCAGCAATGGATAAAAAACGGAGTTGTTCTGGCCGGTCTTATTTTTTCTGGGCAGGCCGCAAATCCCGGCTATCAAAATATATCGTTATTGACTCTGGCGACATTTTGCCTTTTGGCATCGGCAGTATACACATTAAATGACATCGTTGATATAAATCGGGACAAGCAACATCCGTTGAAAAAAAATCGACCCCTTGCCGCTGGTGATATTTCAGTACCAGTTGCAGGAATGGTTGGTTTGTTTCTGGCTCTGGGCGGCTTGATGCTGTCTTATTATATAGGATTGGGATTGTTTTATGTGGCTCTGGCTTATTTGGTATTAAATGTCATGTACACATTTGTTTTAAAAAATATTGTTATTATTGATGTGATGTCAATCGCGGCCGGATTTGTACTAAGAGCGTTGGCCGGGGCAGTGGCTATCAATGTTGAATTTTCTAATTGGCTTCTTATTTCAACATTTGTTCTGGCACTTTTTCTTGGTTTGGGAAAAAGAAGACATGAGATTATGTTTCTTGAAAAGGATGCCTCAAGTCACCGGAAAATTCTTGATAACTATTCTCCATATCTGCTTGATCAGTTAATTGGAGTAGTGACAGCATCGACCGTGATTACCTATTTGTTCTATACTCTTTCTGAAGAAGTAAAAAATAAACTGAATACGGAATATTTATATATCACAATCCCGTTTGTTATCTATGGTATTTTTAGATATTTGTATCTGGTTCATAAAGAGGAAAAAGGCGGGTCACCAACAAAATTGCTTTTGGCCGATAGACCGCTTTTGGCCGATGTTGTTCTTTGGTTGGCGTCGATAATACTGATTCTATATTTTATATAGAAGCCTTTTTAGGAGAATTACTATGAAACGACGAGATTTTATAAAAAAAACTGGTAAGGCGGCGGCTCTTGCAACTGTTGCAGGTGGAGCAGGATTATTATTTCATAACCGGATTAAATCTGATTATGAAACTGTTTTTCCAAAAACAAATAATTTTGAAGTACCGCCTGATTCAAATCTCCCGGGAATAACCTTGGCCCAAAATGAGGACCATATCGCGGCATTGCATGATTCACTTGAAACTATTGGCGGGGTAAAACGGTTTGTCAAACCGGGTGAACGGGTAACGATAAAACCAAATGTCGGCTGGGATCGAGCTCCGCGACAGGCAGCCAATACTAATCCTGAACTTGTGGCCGAGATGGCCAGATTGTGTCTCGATGCCGGGGCGGTTGAAGTTATTGTTACGGACGTGACCTGCAATGACCCTCGGCGATGTTTTCTCCGCAGTGGAATTCGTAAAGCGGCCGAGGAGGCCGGGGCCAGAGTGATCCTTCCGGGTGATGATGATTATGTAAAAACTGATTTGGGCGGAGAGTTGCTAACCATCTGGCCGGTAGTTAAACATTTTATTGATACTGACCGTTTGATAAATATGCCGATAACCAAACATCATTCATTGTCATCATGTACTATTGGAATGAAAAACCTTTATGGCATTCTCGGCGGGCGACGTAACCAGTTGCATCAGCAAATCGATCAATCGATTGTTGATCTGGCTAACTTTTGTCGTCCGACTTTAACTGTCGTTGATTCCACTCGAGTGCTTTTGCGTGGTGGCCCGCAAGGTGGTTCGCTTGCTGATGTGGCCATAGAAAATTCGGTGATATGCTCAACCGATCAGGTTGCCGCTGACAGCAGGGCCTGCGAGTTTTTGGGTCTTTCGGCAAATCGTGTATCTCATATATTACTTGCGGAAAAAAATGGATTGGGATCAACCGACTACAGATCTATTGGATATAAAGAAGTAGTTTAAAACTATGACTATTAAAACAGTTGTAAATATCAGACGTTTATCGCAGGTATTATTCTTTGGAATATTTTTCTGGTTGATTCTTAAGACAAATTTTGAGGTTAATTTTAATCCCGATGATTTGACGGAAATTATTCTGCCATATCCGGTTTCAATTGCGCTTGAGTTTAGTCCCTTAGTTGCGTTGGCGACGCTATTGGCTAATGGTACAGTATTTAAGGGATTACTGTGGTCGCTGGTGATTTTAATTCCTACGATATTTTTGGGCCGGTTTTTCTGCGGGTGGATATGTCCATTGGGAACCTTAAACCACTGGATATCGGAAATCCGTTCCGAGCGGATGAAAAGAAAAGGCAAAAAGAGAATACTATCGAATAAGTACAAAAAATATCAGCGTATAAAATATTATATCTTCTTCAGTTTTATCGCCGCCTCATTTGTAGGGACTGTTCAAGTTGGTTTGTTTGATCCGTTGTCATTTCTGGCACGTTCATTGGGGACGGTTGTATTGCCAACTGCCCATACGGCGGCCAATGCCATTTTGGGTTCAGTTAAATCGATTGGTTTGGGTCCGCTAACAGGCGGGGCGCAGTTTATTTATGATTTAATTTCACCGATTTTATTGCCATTCCGCCAGGCGCACTTTCATACTATTTTGACAATCGCGACACTTTTTATTGGCGCGTTGGTGATGAACCGGATTTACACCCGTTTCTGGTGTCGGGGGATTTGTCCACTTGGTGCCATGTTGGGAATATTTTCAAAGTACGCTATTTTTGGGCTTGAAAAGAACGAAGAGAGATGTGATGATTGTCAGCTCTGTCAGATGCACTGTCAAGGTGCCGATAATCCAAAGGTGGGTGAGAAGTGGCGGCAAACGGAGTGTCATTTATGTCTCAACTGTCAATCGGCCTGTCCTCAAAGTTCATTGAAGTTTAAATTTTACCCGAATCAGATCGAGACCAAAACAAATCCGGTTGGGATACAAACTATTGATATTTCTCGTCGAAAAGTTTTTCTGTCAGTTGGCAGTGGTTTGGCTCTTTATCCGCTGTTACGATCCGGCGATGATTTTGACGCTAACGCCAATCCGTTTTTAATTCGACCACCCGGTTCGGTGGAAGAAAAAGATTTTCTGACCCGATGTATCAGGTGTGGTCAATGTATGCGGGTTTGTCCCAATAATGCTTTGCATCCCACTTTTATGGAATCCGGGCTCGAAGGATTATGGTCACCGACAATGATTCCCAAAATCGGTTATTGCGAACCGACCTGTACTTTGTGCGGGCAGGTTTGTCCAACCGGAGCGATTCTTGAGTTAACCCAAAAAGATAAGGTTGGTGATGAAGATAGTCCTCCTAATCGAATTGGAACGGCCTTTTTTGATCGCGGGCGATGTTTACCCTGGGCGATGGGCAAACCATGTATTGTTTGTGAAGAATGGTGTCCAACTTCGCCTAAAGCGATTTATCTTAAGGAAGAAACGGTTTTAGACAGCGAGGGCAAAGAAGTATTGGTTAAAAGACCATATATTGATCCGGCCTTGTGTACCGGTTGTGGTGCCTGCGAATATGCCTGTCCGGTGATGGATAAACGAGCGGTGTATGTCACATCGGTTGGCGAATCAAGATCGCAAAAAAATCAAATATTATTGCAGAGAAAAACTACGAAACGTAAATTGGCTGATAACAATTAAGGAATAGTTATGAAACTTAGAATACTATCTATCACAATAATAAT
>JAAERC010000618.1 GCA_024230695.1 Candidatus Zixiibacteriota bacterium | reverse complement strand
TATTTCTAAGCTTTTCGGCATAAAAATAAGGTGAATGCACCAGAAGAGACTCGCCATAACAGGTATCAAAAGTAATTTCTGGTTTTTCGTCTTTTATCACAGAAGTATAACCAGACATAAAATGATACATTGCCTGATCGGCCGTTAGTTTTGAAACAAGAGGGAGGACCCCCAGACAATCAGAAGTCAGCAGGAAGATATTTTTTGGAAAATCGGCTGTTTTATCTGTATAGGCATTTTCAAGATATTGCAGCGGGCAGGTCATTTGTCCATTTGGAGAATCAGGATTTTCCAAAACCGTGCCAAACTTTTTAGAACAGGCATATCTATCCGGAGTTTTTTCATTGGATAGTGACTGTAATTTGGAGTGAAGACCACCCTCAATATTAAACAGACCTTCATCGCTCCATCCTGACATGTCATTGCTGATAAGCTGATGTTTTGAATCAGATATTAAAGCTGTTTTTCCTGAGTCAACATCACCAAAAAATAAAGCAGTATCCTTTTTTGAATCAATACTAGCCGAGCAAAACATTGTCAAGGCATTATTGTGAGGCAGTAGATAATTAACAATTGAAGAGATCACATTTTTTATTTCGCCGGCAAAGGCGGTTCCACCGATCAATGCCAGTTTTCGCTCAAAATTAATGATTACAAAGGCTTCCGATGTTGTTCCATCAATCTCTGATTGTGCCTGGAATGATGGTACTGATAGAATTGTAAATTCGGGGACAAATTGCGGCAGTTCAGTATCAATATCTGCCGGAATCAGGATATTTTTTGCATATAGTGATTGCCATGTTTTTTCAGTGATCACTCTTATCGGTTGTCGATAATTTGGATCGGTTCCGGCAAAACCATCCTGAACAAACAGGTCACGTTTTTGAAGAAATCCCAACATACGATAGTACACAATATCAAATTTGTCCGGTGAAAACGGTCTATTATTAATGCCCCAATTGATTTTGTCTTCTGTTTCCGGTTCACGCACAATAAATCTATCATTAACAACAAGTGATTTATATTTACCTGTATCAATTTTCATCGGCCCGGTTTCAGAGCAGTCGCATTCCTTGCGAAAAGCCGCCTCTTTGTATAAAGCATCAACTGAGAGATTCCAATAAACCTGATTCAAATTGCGAAATCCCAAGTATTCCAAACCATAGTCACTTTTAAGCGTTTCAGCCTTCTCTATAGCGGGAGTTGATTTAGCACCCATTACCAGTCTCTCCTCACTAAATTATCACCTATATATATTTCATTAGGTGAGTCGGGATCAAGTGCCCACTTTATTCTGGCAACACCATCTGTGATATCTTTGAGACTTCCGCAGATAGACAATCGGATATGTCCCTCCATACCAAATTCTACACCGGGAACTGTAACTACTTTGGCTTTTTCCAAAAGGAAATTAGCTAACTTTATTGAATCTTTTTCATAATGGCTGAAATCCGGCATTATATAAAATGTGCCGCCCGGCTTAACGACTTTGACACCCTTAAGCGCTTTTAATTCATCCATCATAACATTACGATGATTTTCTAGAGTGACTTGAAGATTTTTAACACCACTCTGCTGGCCATTCAATGCTCCGGCGGCGGCCGCTTGCAGAACAACCGAGACACAGGTGGAATTTTGTCCCTGTACATTTATCATCGCTTTGGTGACTTCCTTATTGGCGATTGTCCAGCCGACTCTGAAACCGGTCATAGCATACACTTTAGAAACGCCGTTTATCACGATAATATATGATGAGTTAATATCTTCTTTGGCATAGTCATAACATGATGGTGTAGTTTTTCCGTCAAAAACAAGTTTATGATAGATATCATCCATTATCAGGTAGATACCTTTTTCTTCGCAGTACTCAACTATTTGTTTAATAAATTCTTTGGGATAAACTATTCCCGAAGGATTATTAGGACTGTTGAGCATTATTGTTTTTGTTTTAGGCGAAATTTTCTCTTTGATCTCATCAATTGTCGGGCAAAAAGTTTTGTCCTTAGGGGTGACTATTACCGGGACACCATGAACCATTTTTACAATATCGGGATAACTGACCCAGTAAGGTGCAACAATAATGACTTCATCGCCAGGGTCAAGCAGAGTTATCATAATATTATAGATCGAGTGTTTGGCGCCATTGGAGACAACGATATTATTTGCTCCGATGGTTTTATTATAATTTTCTTCGGTATAATTTATAATCGCTTTTAACAGCGCCGGAATTCCTTTTGTTGGAGTATAACGAATTTCGGCCGTTGTGAGTTTGGCTGCTCCGCCGATTACGGCTTCAAATGGTACCTTTGTTTTTGGCTCGCCTGCTCCCAGATGAATAACAGCTTCACCCTTTTCTCGCAGAACTCTGGCCGCTTCATTCATCGCCAAAGTTGGCGAGGCTTTTAAATTTGCGGCAATTTGGCTTAGAGTCATAGATATATCCTTTCTTAACCTTTCATCAAAACCGCAATAGCGGAAACATCAACTATATCTTGTGCCGAGCAACCTCTCGAAAGATCGTTGGCTGGTTTATCAAGACCCTGAACAATCGGTCCCGTGGCCGATGCACCGGCAAGACGCTGGGTTAATTTATAGGCAATATTTCCGGCATCAAGATCCGGGAATATCATAACATTGGCATCACCGGCAACATTTGAACCGGGCGCTTTAGATTTTGCAATTTTGGGAACAATCGCGGCATCGACCTGAAGTTCGCCATCAGCTTTTAAATCAGGAAAATCTTTTTTAAGTAATTCCAATGCCGTAGTGACTTTGTCAACGTCGGGGTGTTTAGCCGAACCTTTGGTCGAAAAAGAAAGCATCGCCACTTTTGGTTCTTCGCCGGTCAGACTTTGCATCGTTTGGGCCGTTGAGGCTGCGATCGAGGCTAATTGTTCAGCATTTGGATTAGGTACAACTGCACCATCGCCGTACATAAAGACCTTATTGGGATATGCACCATAATCTGGCATAGTCATCATAAACGCGCCAGAAACAGTTTTTATACCGGGGGCCATCCCGATAACCTGAATAGCGGCCCGTAGGACATCGCCGGTCGTATTAATTGAACCTGCCACCGAGGCATCGGCCATATCACGACGAACCATCATCGCTCCGAAGAATAGATATTTTTTCATAGTTTCTTTGGCTTGCTCTAAAGTAACGCCTTTGGCTTTACGTATCTCGCAAAACTCTTCGGCAAAAGAGGGGAGATGTTCCGAGGTTTCAGGATCTACAAGTTCGACCTGAGAAATATCCAATCCATTTTCTTCGGCCAGTTTGGTAACTTCATCTTTATTACCAAGCAAAATGACTTTGGCTATTTTTTCATCGATTATTGTTTTGGCCGCTTGAATCACTCGTGGTTCAATACCTTCGGGAAGTATCACAGTTTTATTTTGGGCACGCGCTTTTTCTTTTATGCGTTCAAGTGGATTACTTTTTTTTATTTCTGCCCCGCTCATATCATACTCCTCTAAAAATTTAACTATACATATTATTAATTTTCAGCTAGTTCAGGATCGGCCAGAAAAGCATTGATAAATATATCAATACTGCCGTCCATCACTGACTGTATATTCGATGTTTCTTTATTGGTTCGATGATCTTTGACCATATTATATGGGTGGAAAACATAACTGCGAATTTGACTACCCCATTCGATTTTCTTTTTCGACTCGGCCATTTTGTCATGTTTCTTTCTCTGCTCCTCAAGTTCGATCTGGTGCAGACGTGAACGAAGAAGCCTCATAGCCGTGGCTTTATTTTTTAGCTGACTGCGTTCATTTTGGCACTGCACCACAACTCCCGATGGAGCATGGGTCAATCGCACCGCCGATGAAGTCTTATTAACATGCTGTCCACCGGCACCAGAGGCGCGGTAAGTATCTACCCGAACATCTTCATCTCTGATCTCGATATTTATATCATCATCAACTTCCGGAAAAATATATACCGATACAAACGATGTATGACGACGACTGTTGGCATCAAAAGGTGAGATCCTAACCAACCGATGAACACCCGATTCCGAACGCAGGTTTCCATAAGCAAATTCACCCTCAATTTCAATCGTCGCCGATTTTAGTCCTGCTTCTTCGCCGGGTATATAGTCAAGTAATTTAACCGAGAATCCTCTGCTTTCGCACCAGCGGTTGTACATCCGAAAAAGCATTTCGGCCCAATCCTGAGATTCAGTTCCACCGGCGCCGGGATGGATCGTCATGATAGCGTTGCTTGAATCATTAGGACCAGAGAGCAAGGTAGCAGTTTCTAATAGTTCAAATTCTTTAGAAATATCCCCAAGAGAATCTCGTATTTCTTTTGCCTCGGATGAATCTTCATCACCCTCCGTAAGATCGATCAGTTCCTCAAAATCAGAAAGCTCTGTTGAAACATTTTCCACTTTTTCGATCCATTTTTTATGCGTAGATATTTCCTTGAGGATTTTCTGAGCGCGCCGATTATCATCCCAGAAATTAGATTCGGATGTCAGTTTTTCTAACTTGTTAATTTTTTCACGACGTCCATCGAGGTCAAAGATACCTCGCAAGCTTGGAAAGCCGTGTCTTTAAATCGGTTATCTGGTCTTTTGTCGTTCCATTCATATCCTGTATCCTCAAAAAGATGTATATAATATTATCAAAATCAAATGTCAATCCAATATCAAGGATTTAGGTTTATTATGTAAAATTTTATAATAATGAACCAATTAGCTCCGATTTTGTTGTAAGACAGGTAAGTTATTGATTTACTTAATATTGGCAAATATATTGACAAAATTCAAAGCCTAAATATCTTATCAAGAATTAATTTGTGTGACGTATAAAGGATAATATGAAGATAGAAACTATTACAGTCAGCCCGTTTGAAGAAAATTGTTGTCTGGTATGGGATGAGAAAGACAAAATCGGCGTCATTATTGATCCGGGCGATGAGGATGAACTGATTGCGGAAAAGATTGAAAAACTTGGTTTTACTCCAAAAGCTATTTTATTGACTCATGGACATGGAGATCATATCGGCGCGGTGACACCATTAAAAGAGAAGTATAAGATCCCTGTATATATCGGCAAAGATGATGCCCCGATGCTTTTATCTCCATCGGCCAATGTTTCGGCGATATTCGGATATGAGATCGTTTGTGCCCCGGCTGATTTCCTGGTTGAAGATGAACAAGTGATCAAAATAGGTTCACTTGAGTTTGTCGTGTTTTCAACCCCGGGACATACGCGGGGTGGCGTTTGTTATTTTTGTGAAAATATTCTAATTAGTGGTGATACTCTCTTTTATAGCTCAATTGGACGAACCGATTTACCCGGCGGGGATTATCATCAGTTAATAACTTCTATTAAGGAAAAATTATTGTGTCTTCCCGATGATATCGTCTGTTATCCGGGGCACGGCCCATCAACAACTGTCGGTGCCGAACGAATTAACAATCCATTTTTGTCAGGCAGTCAATTTGCATAGGAGATATTTATAATGAGAGATAATTTTATGAATCTTGCCGATTACCACATTCATCCTGATTTCTCATTTGATGCCAAAGGAAGCATTGATGAGTTTTGTGTAGCGGCCATAAAAAAAGGTTTGACCGAAATATGTTTCACCACTCATTATGATACCGATTCAAGATTTCCGGAGAATCATCGGAAAATACGAATCAATGGCGAGTTAGTTCCCAACTCGATTGAAAATATAGGTGCTTATGTGAAAGCGGTGGCAAAGGCGGCGGATAAATATATTGGGCATGAATTGTTGGTACAATGTGGTCTTGAGGTAGGATATTATCCCGGATGTGAGGATGAAATAAAGAAACTGTTCAATAAATATGAATTTCATTATAAGATCGGTTCTGTTCATTTGGTTGGCGGGTTCAATATTTGTAATAAAAAATCTATGCAGGGTGCGCCATTAAAGTATGATCTGAATCAATTTGCAGATTTAGTTTTTGAGGATTTAATAAAATCGGCTGAATCCGGGCTGTTTAATGTTCTTGGGCATATTGATATGTATAAAAAACATGGACTAAAAGTCTATGGCGATAAAATAAACACAGTTCACGAGGGGCGGATTGATAAATTGTTTCAGGCGATGAATGAACATGGGTGCGGTTTGGAAATTAATACATCCTCTATTAGAGAAGGTTTTACGGAGTACTATCCATCAATGGCTATCATCAATGCCGCCAGATCAGCCGGAGTAAGAATTGTCGCGGTCGGTTCCGATGCTCATAAGCCCGAAGAAATTGCCTGCGATTTTGAGGGCGCTACAACAGTTGCTTATGAATTATTACCATATCGCGGTGAATAATAAATAGGGTGAATTTTGACAGCAAAAAATTAAATCGTGATTTTTATCTTCGGCCAACCTTGGAAGTGGCTTGCGACTTAATTGGTAAATATCTTATCTACAATAATTCCAATAATATTATCTCTGCCCGAATAGTTGAAGTTGAAGCATATATTGGCGAGGATGACCCAGCCTGTCATGCGGCAGTTGGAAAAACTGACCGTAATGAGATCATGTATGGAATCGGCGGGTTTAGTTATATCTATTTTATCTATGGAATGTATTATTGTCTGAATATAGTGACCGAGCGGGAAGGATACCCAGCGGCAATACTTATTCGTGGAGCCGAACCGATTGAAGGTTTGGAGATAATGCGGCAAAATTATCCCGGCGCCAAAAACAATAGATATACAGACGGCCCCGGGAAATTGTGCAAAGCGTTTGGGTTAACCCGAGAGAAAAATGGTCTTGATTTGATAAAAGGCAATCTGTATCTTGAAAATCGAGAATATGATAAAGATACAAAAAATAGAATAAGAGAAATAAAAAAGGCGAAACGAATTGGAATCAAAAAAGGTATAAACCGCAAATGGCGGTTTTATGAATCTGATTCCGAATGGGTATCGGTAAAAGAGAAGTAATAGAGAATTAATTAAGGAATAAAATCTATATATGTTTGATCCCGATTTTTTAAGTAGAGCTTTGGTGGCGGCGCCGGTAATATTTTTCTCACTAACAGTGCATGAGTTTTTTCATGCCTACACAGCTTATCGTTTTGGTGATTCCACCGCCAAAGATATGGGTCGTCTGACGCTCAACCCCTTGGCTCATCTTGATTTTTTTGGAACCATCATGATGTTTCTCTCCGGTTTTCGATTTGGCTGGGCCAAACCGGTTCCAGTTAATCCGTATAATCTTCGCAATCCGCGTGTCGCCGATATTTGGATATCCGCCGCGGGGCCATTGTCAAATATTGGATTGGCATTTATTTTCGGAATGCTTTTCAGGATTATCGCCGGTGGTGGGATTATTGTCCCAGAAGCGGTACTAATGATTATTAAATTTGGTGTTTCGATAAATCTATCTCTAGCCTTTTTTAATATGATCCCGCTTTATCCTCTTGACGGTTCGCATATCCTGAAAAACCTTCTACCGGCACGATATGAGGCCAAAATATTTGAGTTCCAGCGGTTCAGCCCATACATATTGTTATTTCTTATAATCACCAGATCGTTTTGGTTTATTTTGGGACCGGTAATTATATTCTTTATTAGAGTTTTTGCGGGGGACGCATTCTTTTATGGATACTAATAAAGTAAAATCAGGTTTATATTTATTTTTGGTAATTATTTTTGGATTGTTAAATAGTTTTACAGTTGCTAATGACAAAGCAGATACCGATCAAAACAAAGGTCAACAACTTGAAGATACCTCCAAGGGCGATGCCTTTTTGTTTGATATGAAAATATTTAACAAAAAGAAAAAAACTTCGGTTCGTTTGGATATCTACAGAAAGGGAGATTCTCTTGGTGTTTTCGCAAGGGGATATCTTGGTAAAGGCGTCCTAAAAGCTTTGGTAAACAGCGATTCAATTGTGACCTTTTTCCCGACTGAAAGTCAATATTTTTCCGGGAAAATTAGTGAGCTTCTGTCGGCCAATTGTTTTGATTCAATCCCACTTGAAAAAATGATAGTTGATTTTTTCAGAACAACGCCTGATAAAATAGTTTATCCAACCGGCAATATTATTATTTCTGTTTTAGTAGATAGTCCTCGATTTCGTAAATTTCGTATAATGTCTAAAGACTGTTCAGAATCTATAGAGCTTGACTATGATTTTAAAAAAGGCAATTTTTTACTTAAGAAATTTATGTATTTCAGTGCCGATGGTCAATTCAGACTTGAGGCTGAACGCCGTAAATTCAGGCTTGATGTCAAACTTTCTGATAAAAAGTATAAAATATCTATACCACCCACCGCCTCAAGGATTTACCCATAATCTTACCGTTATCAGGTTGACATTTTATATCGATTGCATAACTTAATTACTTATATATTTTTTTAAAGTATTTGATACTGTCTAATTTTATGGAAATGTAGTTTTATATGAGTTTGTTAAGAAGAACATTTGGATGCCTAAAACCATATTGGAAAAGGATTTTTGTTGCCTCATTTTCGGCATCTATTCATGCCCTTTTGGCTGGTTTACTGATCTGGCTGGCCGGACCGCTTCTGATGACTCTTTTAACTTCCGGCATCGATCCAGATGTTGAGAATAAGAATAATATTATTATTCAACCTGAGACTATAACTTCCGAAGCGGATATCGATATTCAATCCGAAATTGAAAAAAAACTTGATGTTGAATTAGATTTCCTTGTTAGAACCAAAAATAATATCAAACAGGAATTAAATGAATTAGTAACCGGTCGGGATAAAACCGAGACGCTTTATAATTTCTGTTTATTGATTGTGATTATAGCCTTTGGCTCAAACCTGTTTTTGTATCTTCAGGGATTTTTTATGGCTTTTGTTCAACAATCAGTGATCCGTGATTTCCGTAATCGACTCTTTGAAAAATATCAAAAATTATCGCTTAGCTACTTTTTTCATCAGCGAACCGGTCAACTTATTTCAAGAGTCACCAACGATGTGGTCGTCCTCAATGAAACGGTAGATCTTGGATTCAATAGATTAGTGAGCGATTCGCTTTCGGTATTACTGCTTTCTACATTTTTGATACTGCTTTCGTGGAAGCTGACTCTTTTTGCCGCGCTGGTCCTGCCACTCGTATTCGGTTTTATATATTTTATGGGCAAAAAACTGCGGAAATACTCAGCTCGTTCGCAGGAGAAAATGGCCGATGTTAATTCAGTTCTTGAGGAAACCGTTTCCAATATCCGGATAGTCAAAGCGTATGCGATGGAGAAATTTGAGACAGGGAAATTTTTTGGCGCAACCGGTGATTTTTTCAAGGCATTAGTCAGGATGACCCGAATAAGGCATCTCGCCAGTCCTATTAATGAAATATTGATTACCGGTGCCGGGATAACCATTCTCTTTTTTGCCGGAACGCAGATCATCGAAGGCCAGGGTGCTCTTGATGCCGGCGATTTTATGACATTTATTATTGCTATGTTTTCGATGGTCAAACCGGTTAAATCTCTTTTAGCGATTCATGTAAAAATACAAGAAGGTATGGCCGCCGCCGAACGAATATTTGAGGTCCTTGACGCGCCTATTACTGTTAAAGAATCCGATAACCCAAAAGAAATTCTAAATTTTGAATCTTCTATTAAATTTGAAAATGTATCGTTTGCCTATAATAAACCGGAAATGATCCTAAAAGATATTTCATTCGATGTCAAAAAAGGCGAGGTGATTGCATTAGTCGGTCCATCGGGGGCCGGCAAATCAACGATGTTTGATTTGTTACCTCGTTTTTATGATCCAACCGAAGGCCGAATAAGTATCGATGGGATAGATATCAAAGAATTTAAGATGGATTCGCTTCGGCGTATGCTTGGGATTGTCACTCAGGAAACATATTTGTTTAACGAGACTATTAAGGCCAATATTGCTTATGGCCTCAAAAATATTTCAATGAATGAAATAGAGAAAGCCGCGAAAGCGGCTAATGCCTTTGATTTTATTTCCAAATTTGATGATGGTTTTGAAACGCAGGTTGGAAATCGAGGGGTTAGATTATCGGGCGGACAGAGACAAAGAATCGCTATTGCACGGGCACTTTTGAAAAATCCGCAGATACTTATATTCGATGAGGCCACATCGGCGCTTGATACCGAATCTGAACTTCAGGTGCAGGAAGCGATCGACCGCCTGATGGCCAGTCGCACCACTTTGGTTATCGCGCATCGGCTGTCAACTATTAAACATGCCGATCGTATTCTGGTTATTGATCAGGGTAATTTGGCTGAATGCGGGACTCATGAGCAACTTATTGAAAAAGGCGGCCTCTACAAACGGCTCTATATGATGCAGTTTAAAGAGAAAGAGCGGGTATGAACCTTCTTATTCTCGATTCAATTGATACCAAAACTTTTGGCGGTTACCAGAACTGGATCTGTTTGATTGCACCGGAACTGGCAAAGCGGGGACACAAAATTACAATAGTCGGACGACCACAGGCTGAGTTTTATAATAGATTTGATAATAAACCAGAAGGATTGAATATAGTTGAGTTGCCGATTTCAGGCGATTTTAATCCATTTACAATATCCAAATTATCTAAGCTTTTCAAAAAGGATAATATTGATTCTGTTATTTGTGATTTTAATAAAGATGTCCGCCTGGGTGGTCTGGCCGCACTCTTTTCGAATCGACCCAAAGTTATTTGGCATCTTGGATTAAATATTACAAAAAATAATTTTGTGCACCGAAATCTGACACCAAAACTAATAGATACCGCCGTTGTACCATCGGATGATCTAAAAAGACAAGTGGTGGCATCGGGATATATAGATAAAAACATTGTTAAAGTTATCCCGCATGGTATCCCGGAACTTGATGTTATTTTTAACAATGGCGAGGTAGGCCGTGACCTAAGAATAAAATATGATATCCCGTCAGAGAATAAAATTGCCGTCACATCAGGACGGTTTGTCAGACAAAAAGGGCATAAATATTTAGTTGATGCCGCACGCGAGATTGTAGCCAAATATCCATCGATATCATTTTTGTTTCTTGGTGATGGGGAATTAGAGAAAAAACTCAAAGAAAAAATATCAGAGTATAAATTAGAAAAACATTTTGTTTTTGCCGGAATGTTGGATGATTTCAATTTGGAGTTGGCCGGTTCAGATCTGATGATCCATCCATCGATTGAAGAACCGTTTGGATTCTCGGTTCTGGAGGGTATGCGGGCAGGTTTACCGGTTGTTGCCAGCAGAATCGGTGGTATTCCAGAGTTTGCTATTAACAATAAAACGGCCTTACTGATCGAACCAAAGAATAGCGAATTAATCAGTAATGCGGTTTTGGAGTTTTTAAACTCACCTGAAAAGATGAAAAGTTTTGGTCAAGCCGGGAAACAGCGTTGGTTTAAAGATTTTAAATTGGATGTGATGGTAAACAACTGGGAAAATTACCTTAATGATCTAATCGACTCGGAAAATTAATATGAATTTGCTAAAACAAATTGAATTTAAAATAAAAGAAGGTTTCTTTTTTGTTTTTCAACTGTTTTTGAAAAAAGGAAAGTCTGATTATATTATTCCCGACAGCAATAAATTTCAAAAAATCTTGATATTACGTCCTGATAGAATTGGCGATACAGTCTGTACTTTTCCATTGATTGACAGTTTAAAAGAAAACTTTCCACAAATGAAAATCTCGATTTTTGCTTCATCGAAAAACTACTCGCTTATAAAAAATGACCCTCGTTTTGATAAGATATTTATTTACAGAAGAAATATTTTGCGGGATATCAAAGAAGTTATGGCTGTTAGAGATGAGAAATATGATTGTGTGGTCGATCTGCTTGCCGATGATTCAGTAACTACATTATTTCTGTCGCAATTTTGCTCGGTTTATTCTAAACGAATCGGTCTTGGTAAGAAAAAGTTTGAAAAATATTATGATTTTAATTATACCCCGGAACCGGATTGTAAGAAACATACTGTTGATATTAATCTGAAACTACTTGATGCTTTTGGTTCTTCATGTACTATCGCGGAAAGACATGCTCCACCGTTTGTTGATGATACTACCAGTAATAACATTGATGAATTCCTGAATTCAATCTCAAATAATAATCCAAATGGGATATTTGTTGGTCTTAACCTTTCGGCGCGCGGTGAAAATCGTAATTGGGGTGAAAAAAAATCGACTGAGCTGATTTCGAGAATTATTGAGACTAGTAATAATTGTAATGTAATATTAATTACGGCACCTAATGAACGATTCAAAGGCGACGCTATCGAAAAACAATTTGACAAAAATGTTGTTCAGATACCGCCTAATTCGAATCTTACCGAGGCATCGGCACTGATCTCAAAACTGGATATATTAATTTCACCTGACACATCGCTGGTTCATATTGGCCGTTCATTTAAGATTCCTGTAATCGGGCTTTATACCGCATACAAAAAGGTGTATCGCCAGTGGCGACCATTTAATCAGGAGGATGGGCTGGTATTGTCATACGGCGATGACAATATTTTTAATATTTCTGTCGAACAGGTTTTTGATGAGTTCGAAAAAATGAAACAGAAGAAACAATCGGTTAAGAATTAGTTAAACAAGAGAATAAGAGGTTTCTTATTCAATTGAAAAAAACAAAAAACTTAATTAGTAGTGTCTTTGACTCGGAGGGGAAATGCTCAATCTCTCGGCTGTTATAATTACTCGTAATGAGGAATCTAATATCATGCGGTGTATGTCGTCGCTTCAGATCGCCGATGAGATCATTGTCATTGATAGCGGTTCGACTGATAATACCATAAAAATTGCCGAAAGTATGGGTGCGCTTGTTTATCCCAAAGAATGGGAAGGTTATGGCCCGGCAAAAAAGGAAGGTGTCAAGAGAGCTTCGGGTAAATGGATAATTTCACTTGATGCCGATGAGGAATTGTCACTCGACCTGGCCAATGAAATCAGCGGTAAGGTCCTTCTTGAGACTGGTATCAGTGGTTATTATATAAAACGCAAAACAAACTTTTTGGGACGGTGGATAAAGCATTGCGGGTGGTACCCCGATTATCTTTTGCGATTATTCAAAAAATCAGATGGTAATTTTAATGATTCGGTTGTGCATGAAAAAGTTGTCCTAAACGGTCAAACCGATCGTCTTAAAGGCGAGATACTTCATTATAGTTATAATAGCATCGAACAATATTTTGATAAATTCGCGACTTACACAACAATAGGTGCCAGACAGGCTTTTGATAATAACAAAAAAGCGGGATGGTTCCATATCGCACTCAAACCACCCGTGGCATTTATCAAACATTATATAATTAAACTTGGTTTTTTAGATGGTTTGGAAGGGTTTATAATTTCGGCTTTATCGGCGATGGCAGTGATGGTTAAGTACTCAAAGCTACGACATCTTTACAAAGAAAAAAAATCTGGGGCCAAGAAAGATGTCTAAGCCGATTCACTTGGAAAAGGGTGATCGAATTCTTATCTGTCGGACCGACAGACTTGGCGATTTGATTTTGACTACACCACTGATTGAATCGCTTAAATATAGTTGTCCCCAATGCGAAATAGATATTCTGGCTTCAGACTATGCTTTGCCGGTACTGGGTGTTAATAATCATATGAAAACAAAAATTGGAGTAAATATCCCCTTACTCCATAGTGATAAAAACGCCCAAAAAGAGCTTCAGGATATTCTTATAAAACGTAACTACAAAGTTGCATTGATGGTTTATCCCGATAAAATAATCAGTAAAATAGTTTACAAATCAAAAATATCGATTCGTATTGGAACCGCTCGGCGTTTTCAATCAATCTATTTTAATCGGTTTTTATTTCATAGTCGCAAGGCGAATAAAAAGCATGAATCGGAATATAATCTTGATTTTCTGAAGTTTTTTGAACCATCAAAAGTAAGTTATACTCCGCATGTTTATCTAATGGAGGATAATGTAAAAACTGCAAAAGAAATTCTTGCCGATGCCAATATTTCGGGGCGTTTTATTGTTCTTCATCCCGGGTCGGGTGGATCGGCAGATAGATGGCCGCTTGAACATTTTATTGAACTTTATTATATATTAAATGAAAAAAACTATTCAGTCGTATTTACTGGGTCAACTGAAGAGAATAAAGAGATAGAGAAGTTTGCGAATAAAAGAGATATATCATTGAATAATCTGGCCGGAAAAACAGACATTAGAACTTTGGCCGGACTGTTATCATTGGCCGATATTGTTGTGGCAAATTCTACCGGGCCGCTTCACTTGGCCTCTGCGGTGGGAACCAGAGTAATCGGCCTCTATCCAAACAGACATGCTATGTCACCAAAACGATGGGGACCATTAGGAACGGGGCATCAGGTTATCTTACCACCTAACAGACAAAATGAGATGTCTGCCATAAAACCTGAAGATATTGCAAAAATAGCTATTTCGATGAAAACAGTTCCAGAGGTATCCGAATGAGCGGTGTTTTAAATCTGGCTGAGTTTATTATTAGTGTTGAATCTTTTAACGCCAATATTAATATCCCTTTGGTTAGAAAAGCGTATGAATTCTGCGATGCGGCTCATGCCGGACAGATTCGTGAGTCAGGAGAGCCATATGTGATTCACAGTCTCAATGTGGGACTTATTCTCGCTGAGCTTCATTTGGATTCCTCTACTATTGCGGCTGGTTTGATTCATGATGTGGTTGAGGATACTGATGTTACCCTTGAGGATATTTCGCGTGAGTTTGACGAGGAAATTTCATCTTTAGTTGATGGCGTAACCAAACTGGGAACGGTCAAATTCAAATCCCAGGAAGAACGTCAGGTTGAATATTTCCGTAAAATGCTCTTGTCAATGACCCGGGATATTCGGGTAATTTTAATTAAATTGGCGGACCGTCTCCACAACATGAGAACTTTGCGGCACTTAAAACCGGATAAAAGAAAACGGATTGCTACTGAAACTCGAGAAGTTTATGCTCCGCTGGCACATCGCTTTGGAATTGCAAAGGTTAAAATTGAACTTGAAGATCTCTCAAT
>JAAERC010000617.1 GCA_024230695.1 Candidatus Zixiibacteriota bacterium | reverse complement strand
TTGACCAAAATTTGGTGCTCATTTTGATATCTCCCTCAAATAAATTCATTTAAGTATTCTACAAATTTGTTGTCAATAGTTTTCAAAAATAATAAAGATTTATAGTTCGTCAAGTTTTTTTATAATTTCTTCATATTTAATGGCGAGGATTCTGGCAGAAAGAATTGCGGCGTTTTTTGCACCCGCCTTGCCAATTCCCATCGTAGCAACCGGGACTCCAGATGGCATTTGAGCAATGGCCAGAAGTGAATCAATACCTTCGAGGGTCGCTGGAAGGGGTACCCCAATCACCGGTAATTTTGTTCGGGCGGCAACAACTCCAGGTAAGGCGGCGGCCATACCGGCCATACAAATAACAACTTCATATCCTTTTTCGGATGCCGTTTTTGATAACTCGTCAGTTCGATCAGGTTGACGATGCGCCGATGATATCTCAAGTGTATTGTCAATTCCGAGATTGTTTAAGATAGTTTGGCATTCCTCGGCATATTTGGAATCGGATTTGGATCCAATTAAAATAAGCACTTTTGGCATATTAAACTCCTATTGTCTTTATCTGTCTATTAGCCTTGAAACCGATATCATTTCGATAATACATCCCATCAAATTTGATATTATTTATTACGCTATAAGCCGAGCCCAAAGCAGATTTTAAATCGTGATTAATTCCAGTGACACCTATTACCCGACCTCCGGAGGCTATCCAGTTTTTGCCCTCTTTACGAGTTCCGGAGTGAAATAGTTGACATTTTTTATCAGTGTAATTTCGGAGACCGGTAATTCGTTTGCCCGTTTCGGCTTTACCGGGATAACCTTTTGATGACAATATGACACAGGCCGAGGCTCCGGGATACCATTCGATTTTATTACCGCCAAGATTTCCTTCGGCTATAGCCGAGAAAATTCGACCGATATCAGATTTTAAAAGAGCCAGGACTGCCTGGGTTTCAGGATCCCCGAAACGACAATTAAACTCCAGGACTTTGGGGCCGGATTCTGTCAGCATTATGCCGGCGTATAAAACCCCTCGATACAAGCGCCCTTCTCTTTCTAACCCAGATATGGTCGGTTCCAAAATGTGTTCGCTAATGAAATTCATTGTCGATTCATCCATAAACTTGACCGGACAATAGGCTCCCATTCCGCCAGTATTTGGTCCGGTATCACCCTCACCTATCTGTTTATGATCTTGAGAGGGGAGCATGACTCTAATATTTTTACCGTCCGAAAAAGCCATCACCGAAAGTTCCTGTCCTTCCAAACAGGTTTCAATAATGATTTTTGAACCTGCTTTGCCAAACTCTTTTTTCATAAGCATCCGCTCAATAGCATCAGCGGCTTCATCGAAAGTTTTGGCAACAATAACTCCCTTACCGGCGGCTAATCCATCAGCTTTGATAACAATCGGCATTGCGGCTGTTTTGGCAAATGAGATAGCATCGGGGAACTCAGAAAAAACCTGGAAAGGTGCGGTCGGGATATGATATTTGCGCATAAACTCTTTAGCAAATACTTTAGATCCTTCCAGTTCAGCGGCCGCTTTGGTAGGGCCGAAAATACGAAGTTTCCTTTTACGGAATTCATCCACAATACCAAGAGTCAAAGGCAATTCAGGGCCAACGATAGTCAAATCGATGCGGTTTTTCTTAACAAAATTAATAAGACCCGTGATGTCGTTTACTTTAATATTAACAGTTTGAGCTATCAATCCGATACCGGCATTACCGGGGGCACAATATATTTTTTTAACGGTCTGGGAATGTTTTAATTTCCAGCAAATAGTGTGTTCTCGTCCGCCGGCTCCAACAACTAATACTTTCATCTAATTGTTTTCCTTAATTCCTTTTTACTTCCAATTTTTTCCCATTCTTTCAATTGCTACAATCAATTAAAAGTATAATCTAAAAAGATAACAAAATATAATATTTGTTCAAGCTCTTTTTAGTTTTTTGGATTTATTGAGGTTTTGTTATTTTGGGGCTATTATCACATTTTCAGTATCACATATTAAGTAATCGGGGTAAAAACCTGATTATTTTTCTTGACATCTGAACAAATGTGCAGTTATTGTATATATAAGAAATAATAATGATCTGCAGGCTAAGGAGGCTTGATTTGGTCAGGGAAATATTGACCCGAAGGCAGAAAGAGATTTTTGAGTATATTGAAAAAATGATTACCGAGGCTGGTAAATCGCCAACTATTCGGGAAATAGGTAAAAAATTCAATATCAGTTCTACTAATGGAGTTCGTTCGCATCTTGAGGCGCTGATGAAAAAGGGGTATATCCGACGGCAGAAATTGATATCACGCGGGATCGATTTGGTCCGATCGCTTTCCGGTCCGGTGAAACGGGTTCCAGTAGTTGGTTCGGTTCCGGCGGGTGCGCCTCTTACAGCGATTGAGAATATCGAGGGTGAACTGGCGGTTGATACCAGCTTTTTACCGAGCGGTGAGACTTTTACACTTCGAGTGGTTGGTGAATCAATGCGAGAAGCCGGGATCTTCGACGGCGACTATGTGCTGGTGAACCGTCAGGAAACGGCCAACAAGGGTGAGATCGTGGTGGCGATAATCGGCGAGGAAGCGACAGTTAAGCGATATTTCCCCGAAGGCGATAAAATCAGACTTCAGCCGGAGAACGAAACTTTTGAGCCGATCTGGGTCGATCGTTTTTCACCGGAATTTTCTATCGCAGGGAAAGTTGTTGGCTTGATGCGGAGAATCAAATGATGAGGAGAATCAAGTGAAAAAGATTTTTGGCTGGCTGTTGGTTTTACTTCTTTGTCCGATCGGATTCGAGACGGTTGTAAGGTTGGTTGAAGGGGGAGTGTGAGGGTTGGCAGACTTTTCTGAATATCTGCTGGCTACTGAGTAACGAGGAAATATAAATTTGCTATGTAAAGTAAAGTGCCCGGTGGGTCTGAAGACCCACCGGGCACAGTACGGGGGCAGAATATTTGGTACGTTCACGGAACAGATATATCATATGATTGCAAAGTTTTGAAAAGTGTTTGATTATAAATGTATCAGGATATGGATGAGCCGATTGAAGTGGTGGCGCTGTTTGCCAACCACAAGATGAAACCGGTCCGGTTTCGCTGGAACGGACGTGCCTATAAAGTCAGCGAAATAACCGGTGACTGGAAAACCGATATTGGTCAATATAAGGTGCATCATTATGCGGTCGTCGACAATTCATCGAATTTCTTTCAACTTACTTTTGATGAACGCCAAACCAGTTGGATAATAAGTAAGATATGGGTG
>JAAERC010000616.1 GCA_024230695.1 Candidatus Zixiibacteriota bacterium | reverse complement strand
TCTGACAGGTTGGTTATCTGTGTGTTATATGGCTGTTGGTCTTTCAGTACTAGGCTATTTTTTCTGGTACTGGACTCTTAAATATATGGATGTAACACAAATGGCTATTCTTCATAATTTTAAGCCGATTATCGCAACTGTTGCCGCTTTTTTAATATTGGGGGAACCTGTTAGTAGTACCTTTCTGATTGGCGGGATCATTGTTATAGGTGGAGTAATTTTAACTGATATATAAATTTGTATATATTTCATCAGTTATTTCGTAAGATAATATATGTCAAACGAATCAATTATATCAAAAAGGCCATTATGGTTTTTGTATGCAATGGTGCTATTGCATCAAATATTGGGTTCATTGGCTTTTCCGTTTGCTAAAATAGGATTAAATGAAATCGATCCATTTGTATATGCATTTTTTAGATTTGGACTATCTACAGTTGTTTTATTGCCAATATTATATCTTCTTCATAGAAAACAAAAAATAATTTGGAAAGATAGGTTAAAAATTATTGGCGCGGGATTGATAATTATACCATTTAATCAGGTTCTGTTCTTAATAGGTCAATCGAAAACGTCGGCATCACATTCAAGTCTTCTTTTCGCCACGATTCCGATTTTTCTATATGTGTTGGCAATTGTTTTTCTAAAAGAGAAGGCTACAATTAGAAGAACAATAGGAATTATAATAGCTACGGGCGGCGTTTTTATTATTCTTTCCGGAGGTAAGATTGAATTTGGGGGTGAATATCTTATAGGCGATCTTTTGATTTTAATAGCTGTTTTGGCCTGGGCCGTCGGAACAATTATTCTTAAGCCAATGGCTGTAAAATACGGGGCTTTTCGAGTAACAGGTTTGGCATTGATTTATGGATCGCTGGTATATTTCCCATACGGATTTAATAGAACAATTAACTACCCTCTTGCGAGTATTTCAATTAATGGATGGTTGTCGATAGTTTATATGGCCGTTTTTGTTTCAATTATTGCGTATTTCTTATGGTATTGGACACTAAAATATATGGAAGCATCTCGAGTTGCTGTTCTTCATAATATTCAACCAATCATTGCCACAATTGTTGCCGCTTTAATATTGGGGGAAATCATCAGCGGTACATTTATTCTTGGCGGATGTATTGCCTTGGCCGGTGTAATTTTGACAGAAATATAGTTTTGAAGTTGAAAAATAATGAAAAATTGTCGACTATAGGTGTAAGAAAACATAAAAGGAATTACTTTATATGAATGATTTTATTAAGAATGACGCTACTTCTGACACATGGTCAGTATTTAGAATTATGTCGGAATTTGTTGAGGGATTTGAGACATTAAGACATTTGGATCCTGCAGTATCAATATTTGGGTCGGCCGCGCTCCCTGAAGGATCAAAATATTATAATCTGGCTCAGGATGTTGCTCATCAGTTATCTGATGCCGGTTTTAATATTATCACCGGCGGCGGTCCAAGTATTATGAAGGCCGCTAATCAGGGTGGATTCGAGGGTGCCTCAAAATCTATTGGTCTCAATATAGATATACCATCTGAACAGACGGCTAATCCTTTTCAGGATGTATCATTACAATTTAGATACTTTTTTGCCCGTAAGGTTATGTTTGTAAAATATGCCTCGGCTTTTGTTATTATGCCGGGTGGTTTTGGAACTCTTGACGAACTGTTTGAGTCACTTACATTGATCCAGACCAAAAAAATATTTGATCTACCGGTGGTTTTGGTCGGCTCTGAGTTTTGGGGCGGGTTAATTGATTGGATAGTATCCAGTCCGATAAAAACCGGGACATTATCTGATAAAGAGTTAAAGATGTTCTCTCTGACTGATGATCCTAAAGAAGTTGTTCGGATCATCAAAGAAGGATACAATAAAGTCAGACGATCCCAAGCTATTTAGTCAGAATTTATAGAAGATTGTCAAATTTAATAGCTGACTTTTTTCCCGTAGCTATCTCGGTGCATGTCAGTAATTCGAACAGTCAGACTGCAATGGGTTTCGGCAAGTGTTCTGGGAAAATATTTTTCGAGCAATTTAACTAATGAATTTGAGAGACTCGTTTTAACTTTGTTTTCTCTGCCCTCGAGGATACAAAGATTAATCGTTACAAATGATCTATTAGCTGAGCCGTCACCGACCACGAATAGATCGTGGCCGATAACTCGACTTTTAATATCATTAAGCTTAAACAAACCTGTCCCGGCCAAATATTCGTTGACTTCCATAAGCAATTTATTAAAATCGGGACGATCAACGATGTTTTTTGAATATTCTAATATACAGTGGGGCATCTGTTTGTTTTCGCTCCTTTATTACATCAACCTTTTAGGTTCTCTTCAGAAAAAGATTGTTCAAGTTTGGGATCAGTGAATACGCCATCTTTCCTGATTAGTTTATCATCAAAGTAAATTTCGCCGCCACCATAATCATCGCGCTGAATCAATACAAGATCCCAGTGGATTGATGATTGGTTTCCATTAGATGCTTCATCGTAACATTGTCCCGGGGTCAAATGGATCGAGCCGCGAATCTTTTCATCAAAGAGCGTATCTTTCATCGGATGCAGAACAAACGGATTTACGCCGATTGCAAACTCACCGATATATCGTGCGCCATCATCAGTATCGAGTTTCTTATTTAGTCTCTCTTCAAATGATGATGAAGTTGCCTTGATTATTTTTCCGTCTTTAAAGGTAAAACTGATATCATTATAAACAATTCCTTCACTAAGTGAAGGAGTGTTATAAGTTATGGTTCCGTTAATCGAATCTTTCACTGGGGCAGTGTAAACTTCACCATCCGGGATATTTCTAAGTCCGTCACATTTTACAACTGGAATATCTTTGATTGAGAAAGTCAGATCTGTTCCCGGGCCTTTTATGGTCACTTTATCAGTTTTTTCAACTAATTCGACAAGAGGATCCATTGCTTTTGACATTTTGGCATAGTTCAAATTGCAGACATCATAATAGAAGTCCTCGAATTTTTCCTGTGAAGTTTCAGCCAACTGCGCCATTGCGTTATTTGGGTATCTCATTACTACCCATTTTGTTCTTTTTACCCGCTCTTCAAGATGGACCGGCGTATAGAACAATTTGTTATAACGCGTGATTTTTTCAGAATCGATATCAGATAAGTCAAATGGATTGCCTGAACCTCTGATTCCAATATAAGCGGAGGCTTTTTGCATCATGCCAAGATGATAGTCCGCGAGTGCTTTATGTTGTTCATCAGTAGCCGACATAAGGTACTGCCGAATTAGTGATTCATCATTATAGAAGTAAAAAGGAATAGCGCCTTTTTCAGTAGAATACTTGATGATTTCTTTTCCAAGTTCCAGAGCCTCAATACCTTTGACCTCAAGATAAAGGACCTCACCTTTTTGCAGATCAACCGAATAATCAACCAGATTTTGAGCCAGAATTTGATTCCGTTTGTCTTTCATTTTTTTCCTTCTTCATTTTTGAAAACAATTTATTTAATTCAATAATACGTCAAAAAATAAAACTTGGCAAGTGGGACGCCAAAAAATATTAAATATTTAATTGAATTATGA
>JAAERC010000615.1 GCA_024230695.1 Candidatus Zixiibacteriota bacterium | reverse complement strand
GGAGTAAATAATCTGGTGACCGTTTGGTGTAAAATAAACAGGCCCATACTCACCATGTGTATCATTTGTCATCTGGGTAACAGTTGAGTCGGTTAAATCCATAATATAAATATTATTCTGACTCGAGCGTGTGGATAGAAATACCATTTTTGTGCCATCGGATGATATATCCTTCAGATAATCCCAAGCAGAATGGTTGGTTATATTGGTTTTATTGGTGCCATCGATATTCATCCGGAATATTTCCATCGTTGAATTATTGTATGTCTGATAATAAATATATAATCCGTCTGGGGACCATATTGGATTAAATTCGTCTTCATCAGTATTTGTCAGTTGAGTTAATTCGGTTCCATCGGGATTTATTGAATAAATATCACTGTCATAATTCACTTCCATAACAAAAGCCAATTTATAATCCGTCAGAGTTGGTTCACTATTAGTCACCTTTTTTGAACAATTTAGCTGTACTATAGTAACAGCCAATAATAAAATAAATAGATATATAGTTATTGAAGTTTTTTTGATCCCATTAAAATGTCTATGATTTATACGCATAGCTATTGTTCCTCACCTCAAGTTGAATTATTGTCAATATATTAATTAAAAAGTAATAAATTGGTTGAAAGACTACAAGAATATTATAATAGAGAAGTTCATTCTAATCGCTATTTTCAAACTCTAATTCCTTCTAAACCTAGTTACAACTCTGGTAATTCATCTTTATAATTATCTTTCTCCTCTTAATTTAAAGCAATAACAACAAAAAGAATCAAAAGCCAAAAACATTTTGCCGGTAGGTCTGACAATGCCCCCCAATCCCCATAACCGATTGTATTGCAAGCTGATAGCCAAGACTTCAAGTTGGCGATACCTTATTCGAATATTCCGCAATTTATAGAGTTTAAAGATGCTTTGAAATATCGGTATATATTCTGTTTAGAGGTGTCATTAATTGGCTCAATTTTTCTTGACATAATCAGGAATTTTACAATATTGCCGTTTGTGATAGATGTAACTTGTTTGGAGTGCGATAAATTATGGGAATATGTTTAAAGTAACCAAAAATTACTTCTAACAAAAATAAAATCATTATTTAATAATATCGAAAATGGATCATATAGGAAAAATGAAAGCAAACAAAATTATTATTCACGAGGTAGGACCGCGTGATGGTTTACAGGTCGAAAAAACACTTGTACCATTAAAAGACAAAATCGCGTGGGTTGACGGAATATCAAAAAGCGGGATTGAAATTATCCAATTGGGTTCTTTTGTTAATCCTAAGGCGGTACCGCAGATGGCCGATACCGATCAACTGTTTATTCATTATAGCAAACCTGAGAATAAGATAGAAAATGTTATTCTCTCAGGGTTAGTATTAAATGAAAGAGGATTGGATCGCGGAATGGAATGCGGTGTTGAGATGTTTTGTATGGGCGTTTCAGCGAGCGAGACCCACAGCCAGAAAAATACAAGGATGACGCCGGCCGAGGCACTGGGACGAATCATTCCAATGGCAAAAAAAGCGATTGATGCCGGAAAAAAAGTACAGGTCTCAGTACAATCCGCCTTTGGATGCGGATTTGAGGGTACAATACCTAAGGAAAAAGTATTAACAATCGTTAAAGAATATCTTTCCGCCGGAATCAGAAATATTAGTCTGGCCGATACTGCCGGACATGCGCAACCGGAACAGGTGGAAGATCTTTTTGGAAGTATTTTGGAACTTGATAATAGCACAGAATTGGCCTGCCATTTCCATAATACGTATGGTCTGGGATTGGCCAACTGTTATGCGGCATTAAAAGCCGGGGTAATATCGTTTGAATCTGCTTATGGCGGTTTGGGAGGATGTCCATTTACTAAATTACCGGCTGGCAATGTCAGCACTGAAGATCTGGTTCACTCATTACAACGGATGGGTTATAGAAAAGATATAAATCTTGAATCTCTTTTAGATACGGCCAGAGCAGTTGGTGCTTTTTTTGAGCGCGAACTGCCTGGTTCGGTTTTAAAATCTGGCTCAATTGTTGACTTTAAGAAAGGATAAAAAGGAAGCCGTATGAAAATGTTAGAGCATATCCGCGTTCTTGACTTGACCAATGTTTTATCAGGTCCATTTTGTACTTTGCATCTCGCTTTATTGGGAGCGGAGGTCATTAAAATCGAAGTTCCCGGAAATGGTGATCTGGCTCGCAAACTGGGTAATACTCCAAAACTTAACCAACAATTAATGGGGACTAGCTTTTTGGCCCAAAATGCAAATAAGAAATCAATGACGCTGAATTTAAAAGCTGAAGAAGGTAAAGAAATATTTCGTAAGCTTCTGAAAACGGCTGATGTGGTTGTTGAAAATTTCCGTCCCGGCGTTATGAAAAGATTAGGATTTCCCTGGGAAGAGATGTCAAAAATCAATCCACAGCTTGTTTATTGTGCTATTTCGGGATTTGGCCAGACTGGTCCTGATGCTTTTAAACCGGCTTACGATCAAATTATTCAGGGTCTATCGGGTGAAATGGATGTTAATGGCGACGAGCGTTTGCATCCGCTTCGGGCGGGTTTCCCGGTCTGCGACACGGTTGGTGGATTAAACGCGGCCTTTGCGGTCATGTCAGCTCTGTATCATAAAGAAAAAACCGGCGAAGGTCAGGCTATTGATGTTGCACTTTTGGATTCTATTATGCCTCTTATGGGTTGGGTCGCCGCGAATTTATTGATTGGTGGTAAATCTCCGATTCCGATGGGCAATGATAATTTCACTGCCGCACCATCAGGTGTATTCAAAACTAAAGACGGTTATATTAATATCGCGGCCAACAAACAGGAACAGTGGGAAGCTTTGGTTGATATTGTCGAACTACCTGAACTTAAAACCGATGCTCGTTTTCAGGAACGCGATACCAGAAAAGCAAATCGGAAAGAGCTGACCCCGATTCTTGAAGAGAAGTTAACTCAGAATAATACAATGCATTGGGTCGATGCCTTTAATGCCAAAGGAATTCCATCGGGCGATATTCTTGATCTGGAAAAAGCATTAGCGAGCGAACAAGTCAAACATCGCGAGACAATCACGAGTATTAATGAAAAAGAGATCGGTGATCTAAGACTTTTTAATCTGTCGGCGAAATTTTCTAAAACACCGGGAAGTATTGATTCTCCCCCACCGCGCTTATCGGCCAATACCAATGAGGTTCTTGACCAACTTGGATATTCCTCGGATGAATTAAAAAGTTTAAAAGAAAATAAAGTAATCTGACATATATGAATTTTAGATTTGAAGGATAGGAGTTTAATTAATGGGTAAAACCTTTGTTCAGAAAGTAATTGCCAAGGCCTGCGGTAAAGAATCTGTTGCTGTCGGTGATGTTGTCGAACCAGCAGTTAATTTGGCGATGTCGCATGAAAACGGCGCTCTGGCAATGACCCAGTTTCTGGAAATATATAAGGGTATTGATCTGAAAGCCAATATCTGGGATCCGAATCGGATCGCGATAATTTTTGACCATCGGGTTCCGGCCGAATCGGCCAAAACCGCGACCAATCAGAAAAAACTTCGCGCCTTTGTTGGAAAACAAGGAATTAGTAAATTTCATGATGTTCGTGGCGACGAAGGTGGAATCTGTCATCAGATCCTCCCTGAAAACGGCTATGTTCGTCCCGGAGAAGTTGTAGTTGGCACCGATAGTCACACGACCAGTCATGGTGCTTTAGGCGCTTTTGCATTTGGAATCGGCGCAACAGAAATGGCGGCGGTTTGGGCACTGGGCAAAGTGCTAAATGTCGAAGTCCCCGGAACAATCAAAGTTGAAGTAAATGGCAAATTCCCAAAAAATGTCGGACCAAAAGATTTAATT
>JAAERC010000614.1 GCA_024230695.1 Candidatus Zixiibacteriota bacterium | reverse complement strand
TGGATTGCAGGCCGGATCAGGAGAACGAAGTTCAACTCTGGTAGAACGTTCATATCCCGGCTTAAGCATCGGAACCCTCACGAGGCTGGAACGATTCCTTTGTCCCCAGGAAAGATAGACCGGAGCCTCATATCCGGGAACAAGGCGTTTGTATGAATTTACCCATTGATTCAGGACCAACGTGATCTCTCTGACGTGTTTCAAAATTCCGGCAATAAAGTGACCAGCCATTTTTGAAAGCTGATATGGGGCTTTTGCGTCATGAAACAGATTCTTGTCATCTTCAAAAATCGACATATGGACATGCATCCCAGATCCGTTTTCACCAAATATCGGTTTGGGCATAAACGAAGCAAACAGTTCATTCTCTAACGCGATTTCTCTAACAATAAACTTATAGATCTGCGAAAAATCAGCCATCACCAGCGCTTTTTGATATTTCAGATCGATCTCCTGCTGGCTAGGAGCAACCTCATGATGCGATGCTTCCACACGAATACCAATTTGTTCCAGAGCCGCGATTGTCAGCTTTCTAACCTGAGTTCCCATATCGACTGAGGCATAATCAAAATATCCGCCACGATCGATGATTTCCGGTTTTTCCGAGTTAGAAAAATAAAAATATTCAATCTCCGGACCCATATATGGAGTCCAATTTTTCTTAGCCATTTTAGCAAGTATATTTTTTAATGCCCAGCGCGGATCCCCCTTATATGGTGAACCATCAGGATTTTCAATATCACAAAACATCATGGCGGTTTTTTCGCCGCCAATCTCCCAGGGAATTATCCGGAAGGTACGCAGGTCGGGGATGGCAATCAGATCGGATTCCTCAATTCTGACAAATCCCTCAATTGATGAACCGTCAAAACCCTGCCCTCTTTCCAGCACGGCTTCAATCTCGGAGCTAGAAATGGCAATTCCTTTGAGTCGACCCAGAATATCGGTGAAATTGAGTCGAATATGGCGAACCCCGGCCTCATCAATAATTCTTAAAACATCTTCTCTAGTCTTTGTCATTTCATCCTCCATATGAATGTAAAATGCTAATTTATCCGTTTTCATTCGTTTTGCAATAGAAAAATCAAGAGAATCATTTATTATTTTTCCTACTCTATAAAATAAAATGGCCGCCCAATAATAAGACGGCCTTAATTACTATACGAATGTTATTATTTATCTAATTGCTTATATATTCAGCCAATGTTTGGCCTTGATAACAAATGCGTTTCGGCCCTTCCGGATAAAAGCCAATCAAAATCAATTGATCTATTACTTAAAACACGGATTAACTGAGTAGGTCAGACTTCAGTCCCTCTTTTGACCCAGGCCTTAAGTGAGATAATTCGTTGCCCATCAACTTTTTCGACTTCAAAATGAATATCTTTCCAGCGTGGTTTAGCGCCAACCGATGGAACCGAACCGATCAAATCATATATCAAACCGCCAACGGTCTCGAATTCTTTGGTTTCATAGTCAAGATTCAACTCTTCAATCAGTTCCTCAACCGAAACTGAAGCATCAACTCGTAACGAATTATCTGGAAGTTTTACGATCTGCGGTTTTTCAGAATCATGCTCATCTTGAATCTCACCAACTATTTCCTCAAGAATATCTTCAAGTGTGACCAATCCCGCCGTACCGCCATACTCATCTACAACAATAGCGATATGGGTTTTTGTTTTTTTAAACTCAGCCAGTAATTCGCTGATTATTTTGGTTTCAGGTACAAAGAAAGGCTCACGAATGAAATCG
>JAAERC010000613.1 GCA_024230695.1 Candidatus Zixiibacteriota bacterium | reverse complement strand
ATCAACCCGGAAGACTTAACGCCTTTTGACTCAATTGACTTTAATTTACCACCTGATGAATATTTGGTTGCCTTCGACGCTTATCTTGATACAACGTCGGATCAATATTTTATAATTACCTCAAAGCTTCCAGACAATGCACAAATAATTTACCAGGTCGATTGCCGCTCTCGAGATGTGGTAGATTCCATTAAGATACCGGGTAGTGGCGTTGGAAAATTGGCCTATAACTGGCTTACCAATGATCTTTACTTCTTAGCAAAGACAATGGCTGGTGGATTATTTTATCAGTATGATCTTGCCGGAGATTCAGTCATAAGTAGCACATATATTTCGCACATAACCGGCTCCATATCGGTTTCACCGGATGGGCGAAAAGTATATATGACCGATGGCGGTGATGGTTTTCATGGCATACATCCGTCTCGTCCGATCTGGGTTTTTGACGCACTCACCCACCAGCCAACTCACTGGATAACACCTTATGATACATCAGGTAACTGGGTTGATGATCTGTTTGGTCAAATAATTCTAACCCCCGATAATAAACGAGCTTATTTATCTGGCAATCCTAACTCGCCCGGAACTCCGCTTACGGTCATAGACTTGGAGTTAAACAGAATTGTGGGGACGATAGAACCTTTCAATGTCTCTGATGCCTCCTCAATTACATTGGGGCCTGTTCCTAATAATTAAAAGGAGAATAAAATGTTTATTAGAAAAATATTAATGGGAGAATGATTTATGAGGTATAAATATATCATATATACAGCTTTGATCGTGCTTATTGCTACCTGTTTATTTCAATCATGTGATAAAGATTGCCCGGTTTGCCCGGAAATTCAGACGCCAGGTAGTTATTATGTCTATTTCGCTGACAATAATGGCATAGACACCAATTATATTTGGATTGCAGATTCTAAGACCGATTCGATAATTGATTCCATTATTACAAGCAGTTTTATTCAACATATTGATGTCTCATCAGATGGCAATTACTTAATAGTAACCAAAAGTTCTGATTCCATTATTATTTATGATCTTGGAACTCAAGACATTGTTAGCAGAATATATCGTTCCTCTGTCACAGGTCAGGATATGACATATATTGTCGGCCCTGAAAATCATATTCTAGTCAATTCGCATCTTGACGATAATATCCAGAAATATGATATACTAAGCGGAGAACTAATTGATGAAGACACTGCTTTTTTCTCATTTAATGGTAAATATAATAATTCGCCATATATTTATGGCACGAGATTTCAATATGATTATAACTTGCACTATATTTTCAATTACGAAACAATGGAAACTATCAAACAATTTGCGGTTATTCGACCGGATGGTTCTATACCTCACGCCATGAAAATGGCTTTATCGGCAGATGAAAAATATTTTTATTTTATCATCCGTCCTGACAAGATATTCAAATATGAGATTGCCACTGATTCTATCATTGATTCGCTTTACATTATCAATGGAGGATATTGGGGTGATTTAAAATGTACACCGGACGGCAAATATCTGCTTGTTTCAGAAGTTCCGCATGACGGGGATATGATGGGTCCTTACGGAACTTTCTTAATAGTCGGTCTTGATAAATTTTCTGCATACAGGAGAGTAAGTACATTTGGTATTATTCCGCCAGACCAGGTGTACCCCGCACTTATTGGAGAAATTGTCATAACACCTGATGCATCCAAATCGTTTGTGGGCAAAACCCAGGGTTTTGGGAGTAATCAGCCAATATCAATCAATTTAATCGATTTTTCGACCTCGGCAATTTCGGGATACCCCGGTAATGGCGTTACCGCATCATTGGCCGTCGGGAAAAAAATAATTAAATAGGAGATTTGAAATATGTTTAAAACTATAATATATATATTATTATTATTATACGGACGGTAGGCAAATACCGCTAACTGCTTCGACAGACAAAATCGTCATTGGCTTCAAAGAAATCGGTTTTATACCTTTTGATAATTTTTTTATGGAATACACGCAATTTGACGCAAGTGTTCCGCCTGAAAAAATAAATGATTATTATTACGTCTTGAATACTCAAATAGACACAGATTTGGATAATCTTAAGACATCTTTGGGCAATGACGACCGAGTTATTAGGGTGCAAAATGTTTTCATAAATGAATATGGCGGTAAAGTAATATTTAGCAATAATGTCATAATTAACCGATCAAGCTATATATCTTCTAACCAATATGATTCGCTGTTGGCACATTATGGAGTTGTTGAAACTGGGTTTGATCCCACGAAAGAATCAGTAAGATACTTACGGGCAAATGATGAAACCGAGTTGACCATTCTTGAAATTGCAAATAGAATGTATGAGTCGGATGGAATTATATTTAGCCACCCGAGTTTCAAAGGCAATTTTGAACGATTTTATACGCCTTCTGACCCTCATTTTTCATGGCAATGGAATTTCAAAAACACAGAGATTTATGACACATCCGGTTATGCTGATTATATGCAAGGTCGTGATATTAGGGTTGAAAAGGCGTGGGATATTACCAAAGGTGATCCAAATGTTATTGTGGCGGTGATAGATGATGCAATTGGTAATCATCCTGATTTCAGACCTGGAGCATTAATTGACACTTTTGATGTTATAGATGGAGATGTTAATTGTATTATGGCTGATTGTGATACCATAGCCCATGGGTTTGCATGCGCTGGCTTGATTATTGCCGATCACAATGAGATTGGAGTGGCCGGATTAGTGCCAGAATGTAAATTGATTTTTATCAAAGTTGCACATGATAATGGTAATTATGGAAATTTTGATATTATGGCACAGGCTATGAGAGAAGCGGCTCAAAGAGGGGCAAATATTATATCATGTAGCTGGGGATGCACGTTTTGTGCGCCTGCGGATGTTTTAAATGACGCGATAAAAGACGTGACAGATCCAACTCGTATGGGCTATAGTTGTTCTGTATTTTTTGCATCAGGTAATATGGGCTGGTATCCGGTCGCATATCCTGCAAAATTAGCAGAGGTTATAGCCGTAGGTGCCACGGATAGTATTGATGGACGTTGGGATTACTCTTCAAGCGGTGACAGTCTGGATGTTGTCGCAACTTCAGGCAATGTTCCGCGTTTCAAGGAAAATGATCCATATAATCAAATTCTTCAGGGTTCTATTTTGACAATTGATAGACCCGGAGCATTTGGATACAACCCTCATAGATATCAGTTTCCTTATTATGCACATTGTGAAGAGTTTGGTGGACAACAACCCCAAATTGAGAATATTGGAGAGGACTATTTTTGCTCATTCGGTGGAACTTCGGCCGCTTGCCCGCAAGTCGCTGGAATTGCTGCTATGGTTATGTCTCGCCGTCAAGACCTAATAGATTCCAATTATACAATTTATAACATTATAAAACAATCTGCTGAAGATACTGTTGGAATTGGTTCATCAGCCTTGCTGGATACACCGGGATGGGACGCCTATTATGGCTGGGGGCGTGTCAATGCACTGCGCGCATTGCAATCAGTAACTCGTGGCGATTTAATTGATTATGGAGTAATAGATATTATAGATATAACATATCTTATTAATTATCGATATAAGGGCGGACCGCCACCAGTGTTAGGGGTTGCTTTGGCTGATACAAATTGCGATGGAACAATTGATATACTCGATACAGTAGATCTAATTAATTTTGTATATAAAGGCGGCGCGGCGCCACCGTTCTGTTACATATATGATTACCCGGAATTAGAATAGTATTATAATCAAGTAATTAAAAAGCCCGTTTAATCAACGGGTTTTTTTAATGGATTGCGCAAATTATATGTTCGGGATAAATCCGCATAACCCGGGCCTTTGCCCATGCTATTAAGAGCTTCTCAGATAGAATAGACAATTTCACTATAACATCACTGTTAATTCTTATCCTCACTTTTTAATAACAAATATAAAAAAGGAGAATTAAGTCATTTGGAAAAAAGACATATAGATGACACATCAGAATCAACATCATGTTGATAGTAAAATCTCAAAAGTGAAGGAACGAACCCATTTCACTGTAATAACATGGAGGTGTTTAGGTTATAAAGAATATTTAATATACAAGCAAAAAAATAATACGACTAAAAAATCGACCCTTTTTTTTATTAAATCAAAAGTAGAATTCTATATTGTTGGACAGACTGGCGCTGAACCACCTTTGTACTTAAAATTAATAAGAACAACAATATCAAGAATATTGACATCCCCATTATTATCAACATCACCTGATTCAATCGGAATCGGGGCCGCCCCGCCTTTATATTTATAATTGATAACCGCAACAATATCGAGAATATTGATGTCATTATTATCATCAACATCGCCACATTCCCAGATATCAATAAATCCGGCATCAGACCAGGGACTTTCAAGATCAGAATCATCCTTTATTTTGGTCGAGATATTATACTGACCCGGTTCTGTCCAAGTGTGAGACAAAACGCTGGCTACTTCATAATCAAACGGTCCCAGCCAGTCAGAAACATCACCATCTCCCCAATCCCACATGTAATAAACCTGCTGACGATTCGGATCGGTTCCGGTACTGGAAAACTCATAAGTACCATCAGCCATGCCCATAGCGTCGCCAGTCGGCATTGAAGGAGCGTCAGGAGCATAATTTTCATATTCATTGTTAACTATATTAACATTAATTCGAATCTGACCCCCACCAAGCCATTCCATTGAAACATCTAAATCAACATCCTGAACCGGTATTCCTCTGACAGATTCAACCGAGTCTTCATAAAGAAAAACTCTGTCATCACCGCCAACAAAAGTCGCCTGACCGCCATCAAAAAAGCAGGTCGGATAATAACTAAAATCATACCAGTTTATAACATAGTCCCTATTTGGCTGTATTGGAGTGCCATCTAATTCTGCACAAACATGTGTCATATAAATAAACTCATGTGTTCCATTTGCTTCAAATGTAGAAAGCGCACGCCCGGTGCGCGGACAGCTTGGTCACCATTCAGACGCGGCTTCTTCAATAAGCACCGTATGCGTATAATCCCCATCAGTATAATTACTTCCGGGTACGCCAGGATAGGCATCGGCGGCGGCAATTATATGATGTGCGTTATAATAGAAACTATTTGGAGGAGTCGAGGTAGTAGGAATAGCTTCTGCCTGAGAATACGCTGCAATTACCTTTATGTTTCCTTCGGTGATATCGCCAAATCCAGCGGCGACACCATCCCAATCCAAAGTCACATCAAATGATTCAGTGATATAAACATCTTCATCAAAAGGATATGCAATTACAGCATTGCCAAATGGTGCTGGGGCATATGCAGGAAATGCCTGACCGAAATCCAACCAGCGTCCGGTTGGTTCAATGACATAGATAATCAGATGCCCGTCAGCATCGGTTCGAGTTGGTGAACTCAATGATGCCGAATTCGTTTCATTTTTTTCCAATAGAGCCGTCTTTTGTAAAGGCTCAATATCCCTCGCCTTACTAAAGGACCCATTAGAACCTGCAATGGCAGATGTCGTAAATATTATCATTATAAAAATAATAAACATTAGACACCAAGTTGATTTGAAGTGTGCT
>JAAERC010000612.1 GCA_024230695.1 Candidatus Zixiibacteriota bacterium | reverse complement strand
TGATTTCATTTTTATCTATTTGCGTAATTATCGAGCCGGGTAAAAATCCGGCTTTATACGCAGGGGAACCGCGGGTTATGCGGTTAATATAAACGCCCGGGAAAAATTCAGAACCAATCTGCCGGGCAATATTTTCATTAAAATTAAGTAATTCCATTCCCAACCATGTTAACTGATCAGTTGGGCGGGCAAACTGTTCGCTGTGAGCCAACTGATATTGGTTTCTATCAACCGGAACAGCATTAACGGTAATATATTTTCCTTGTCTCATCAGGCCGATCTCAATCTGCTGATTTTTCGGTGCAGTAGCAACCAGTACTGAAAAATGATCGATATCAATTACATCTTGTCCATTAAAATAAACCAAAATATCTCCATCAACAATACCGGCATCAGCGGCGGGTGACCCGTCGAACACAGATTCAATTCCGACTCCCTTGACAGCCGATAAACCCTGAGTCCGTGCCTGAGCTTCAGTCAGTTCCGAAAGATATACACCTAACCATGCGCGTGAAACCCGACCAGTGGCAATCAAGTCAGGAACAATTGAGCGAGCCAGATTAATCGGTATCGCGAAACTGATTCCTACCGATGCACCAGTTGGGCTGGAAATAGCGGCATTAACACCAATTGCTTTTCCATCGAGACCAACTAACGGACCTCCTGAATTCCCGGGGTTGATCGAAGCATCGGTTTGAATATAATCCTGAAATCGGGGAGTACCTTCTCCAAAACGTAAATTACTGCGCCCTTTTGCCGAAATAACACCAACCGTTACCGAACGATCAAGTCCCTGTTGTGGAAATGGATTCCCGATCGCAATCGCCCAATCGCCGACTCTGATATCATTGGAGTTGCCAAATGGAATAAACTCAATATCCTCATTTGGTTCGACCTTAATAACGGCCAGATCAGTTTGTGGATCGGCTCCAATAATTGTTGCGTCATATTGATACCCCGAAGAGGTTCGAACATAAACCCGCTGGGCACCACTGACGACATGATTGTTGGTCAGAATGTACCCATCTTCTCTGAAAAAGAAACCGGATCCAAATGATTGTGATGGCTCTTGTGGTATTCCAAAAAATCTAAAATAGATATCATTACGATATTTATTTTGGACATCGTGCTCGGCCGAAATATGGACCACCGCATCGGTAACTTTTTCAACGACTCCAACAAATGGAGAGCAATGTTTACCGTTAGCATCAATTGTAACCGGATATGGGTCAGATGACATCTGTGCCGATGACTTGGGAGTAAAATCGAGATTAGACGCAATTATAAAACCGAGGAATGTAAAGAACAATCCCAATACAACAAATGATAGAATTCGTGTACTCGTTCCCGTGGGCATTAGAGACCTCCCCATAAACCCAAATACCTCCTTAAATACAGAGCCTCATAATATAGGTTTTTTATCATTTTTTGTCAACTGTTTTTATTTCTACGTTTTTCTATATAATTATTATACTTAAATTTACGATTTCTGTTTCATTTTGCCCCATTTTTTTCAATTGTCATTAAGTTATACGCCGCTTTGCTTCAATAATTGGCATTGGATTTAATAAAATATGATGTTGGATAGACAGACAATCATTGACTTTTCGTCTTTTTTAGATTAATTTTTTTTATGTCAACAAAAAAAGAATCAAATGAACTTGTAAATTATTGCCATTTACTCTATAAAAAAGGTATGATTGCCGGATTTGATGGTAATTTTTCGGCAAAACTTGATAATAAATCAATTTTAATCACTCCTTCTGGCCTGCCAAAAGGATCTCTGAAGCCAGAAGATCTAATAAAAATGGATTTTTCCGGTAACAAGATTTTGGGCAAAGGCAAACCATCCTCTGAAACAGCGATGCATCTTCAGGTTTATCAGAATCGCCCCGAGATCAATGCCTGTTGCCATGCTCACCCGCCTTATGCCACAGCCTTTGCAGCGACCGGTAAGCAATTACCTTGTAATATCTTACCTGAAGTAATATTAGGTGTTGGTGAGATTGAATCAGTCCCTTATATCCCTACCGGAGTAGCCAAAGAATGGGCCAAATTTGGGAAATTTATTAGGAAAAACAATGCTTTATTACTGGCTAATCATGGCGTATTAACTTTAGGCCGGAATATTGAAGAGGCATATTATCGGATGGAAACTGTTGAGCATTTTGCCAAAATCGTGTTTATCGGAGAGTCTCTTGGAGGGCTAAAACCTCTTGACAGCAAAGAAGTTGCGAGGTTGATAAAAATCTAGGCAGAAAACGATATTTAATATTTTGAAAATATTAAAAGAAGCGATTGACAGCATTAATAAATAGATTAGTTTATGGCAATATTAAAGGGAGTAATTGACATGGATGTTATCAGATTGGCCGGAATGATTTTTTATGGCTATCATGGTGTCAGTGCCGCCGAGAAGGAGACCGGGCGACGTTTCGAGGTTGACTGTGAGCTTGAGACTGATCTGGCCGCGCCAGGTGTTTCCGATAAATTAACCGATACTGTCGATTATGTTGCCGTCTATAACTGTATAAAAGAAGTTGTTGAGGGTAAGGCATTCTCTTTGGTTGAGAGTTTGGCCACTACTCTGGCCGATATTATGCTTGAAAAATTCCCGATTTTTCGGGTAACATTAAAAGTTCGTAAGAAAATTCCACCGATTGCAGGGACAATTGATCATATTGAAATAGAAGTAACGCGCCGACAACCTGATGCTTCCAAGATAATTTCCGATAATAAAGAGTAAAAGAAGAACCGGAAGCAGCAAAGGAAATTATTATGTCAAAAACAGTATATTTATCATTAGGCTCAAATCTTGGCGATAGAGAAAAAAATCTACTCAAAGCAAATGAAATGATTTCTGCGATGGAAGGTTTTGAGGTTATCGGCCACTCACCGATTTATGTTAATCCGGCTGTCGAAATGGATAAAGATTCTCCCGGCTTTTTTAATATGATCATAAAAGGTGAATTTGCTTATCGGCCCAATGAACTGTTGACCAATGTTGAGGATATCGAGATCAAACTTGGTCGGACAAATAAGGGCGAGTGTAAACCACGTACGATTGATATTGACATAATTCTTTTTGGCGATGAAGTAATCGAGACAGACAAACTGTCGATTCCTCATCGGAAAATGACCATGCGGGCATTTGTTTTGAAACCTATGCTTCAGATCGATCCCGAAATTATTCATCCGGTCACCAAAGAGAAACTTAAAATATATTGTGAATTGTGTAATTGCGATGAACTTGTTTTATATAAAGAGCCATTAGAGGTACATGTCTGAACCGAATTATATAGCGATTGAGGGAGTTATCGGGGCGGGGAAAACAACTCTGTCAAGGATGCTTGGGCGGGAGTTAAAGGCCGAACTTTTGCTTGATGACGCCATGAACAATCCATTTCTGACAGATTTTTATAAAAACTCCAAACGGTATGCTTTTTCGGTACAACTTTTTTATCTATTGACCCGTTATCAGCAACAGCAGACTCTTCTGATGCGGGATCTTTTTGCTCAAAGAATAATCGCCGATTATACCTTTGCCCGCGATAAAGTTTTTGCCTTGGTAAATCTATCTGAACGAGAATTGATTTTATACGAAAAACTGATGCCGCTTCTAAGTTCCGAGATTCCGAAACCGGATCTGACAATATATCTTCAAACATCAACACCAGTTTTGCTTGAAAGAATAAAAAAACGAAATATCAGCGTTGAAAAATCGATTGATACCGATTATATCGAAAGACTCAATAACGCCTTTAATCATTATTTTTTCCATTATGATGAATCGCCTTTATTGGTTGTTAAAACCGATGATATTGATTTTGTGGAAAACCAGGATGATTTTAAAAATCTGGTAGAAGTTATTGGCAAACCTCTTACTGGCAAAAAATATTATGTTCCAGCCGGAGCGGTTGCATGAGTAGTTACAAAGAAGACAAAGATAAAAGTTCAAAGAGTAAACGCAAAAAGGTAACTGTCTCCAAATTTATCGCTAAAAAAACCAAAGGCAAAAAAATCGCTGTTTTGACAGCTTATGATTATTACACCGCGCGGTATCTTGACCGGGCCGGTGTTGATTCGCTTCTTGTTGGTGATTCGGTCAGTATGGTGCACTACGGCGAGGATAGTACACTTCCGGTAACAATGGAGGTCATGTTGGCGCATACCAAAGCTGTTTCCGACGCAACCGAGTTTGCGCTGGTTATCGGTGATATGCCGTTTATGTCGTACCAACCATCGCTTGAAGTAGCCGTGGCTAATGCCGGGCGATTTTTAAAAGAGGGAAAAGCCGAGGCGGTCAAACTCGAAGGCGGGATCGAGATGACCGATACAGTCAAACGGATTGTTGAGTGCGGGATTCCGGTGATGGGGCATATTGGACTAACGCCGCAATCGATTCATCGCTTTGGCGGGGCAAAAGTGCAGGGACGTAAAGAAAAATCTATTCAATATCTTCTCGAATCGGCCCAGGCACTGGAAGAAGCGGGGGCGTTTTCGATGGTTCTGGAATTAGTCCAAAAAGATACTGCCGAACAAATCACTAATTCGGTGCATATTCCAACAATCGGGATCGGTGCCGGAGTAAATTGCGACGGACAGGTTCTTGTAATAAATGATATTCTTGGGCTGTATGAAGATTTTAAGCCGAAATTTGTCCGCCAGTATGTCAACCTGGCTCCATCTATTGAGAAAGCGGCCGCTGAATTTATCGCCGATGTAAAATCCGGCGCATATCCCTCCGACGACGAATCGTTTTAATTGGCGAATCCATCTTTTAATATTGCTCGCAAAGAATTAATACGGTATTATCCGGCCAATTAGTTAGAATTCAATTATATTAGAAATTTGGAGGTGACATGAACAAAAAAATCTTTATGGCAATCAATCTCACTGCAATATTATTATTGGCAGTATTTTTCTTTTTCTCATCCGAAAGGGCAAAAAGTTCAAACACTGATTATGATTCTTTGGTAAACGAGTTTTTCAATAAAGTAGATAGCGGTGATTTTAATGGGGCAGTTGATTATATATATTCCAGTAATCCATGGATTTTAAAAAATTCATCGGATGGCATTCAAAATGTGAAAAACAAATTGTCGGATTTGCCTGCGTTGACCGGAAAATTCTTAAGTCGTGAGCTTTTGGGAACTGAGGAATTGACAAATAAATTCATCATTGTAAATTATATTGTATTTACTGAAAGACAGCCATTTCGGTTTTATTTTACTTTTTACAGGCCTGGTGATAATTGGATGACTTATTCTTTTGGTTTTGATGATGATTTAGATGAGTGGCTCGAAGAAAAGGCAAAGGTGAATTGTATTTGGTCAGACGATTGATTACATTCTAGTTTTGTGGCCGGTAAACTTGCGGTAGAATTATATAATAAAAAAAGGCGACTCGATTAAAAGTCGCCTTATTATTTATAATTAATGCCTAATTATTTCAGTAACAGCATCTTCTTTGTTGCAGAGTAATCATCAGCCTGCAAGCGGTAGAAATAGATACCGCTGGCCGCATCTTTACTATCCCAGTCAAATGAATGAACACCGGCCTCAAGTTTTTTATCAACTAGGACGCTTACAAGCCGACCTCTGATATTAAATATTTTTAGTGTTACATCTGATCTGATCGGCAATGAGAAATCTATTCGTGTTGTCGGGTTAAATGGATTAGGATAATTGGCGTGAAGTTCAAAACTGTTTGGAAGAGAGTTATTATTATCTAAAGGAAGTGCTGTTGATTGATCACTTGCGGTTCCGAGTAATGTTATTTCATCCACTATAAAACCTGATGTCATGTCTGTGATATATAAAGTCTCGGTATAATCTCCGGGTGTTTCCGGAGAGAAATATATTTTCCCCTTTGTAGAGGGAAAACCATTATACATATCAATTAATGATGGCTCTGCCGTAAAGACAGAGGGATCAGAACACGTTATTTCAAATAAGGAATGACCTGTAGTGGTGCAATTAAATTCAACATTCTGATGATCACTTTCTCCCACAGCCGTTTCTTGAAATTGAATTGAATCTACTAAACCATTTTCATTTATTTTTTGCAACTCAAAAACTAATTTCTGACCATCTGCAATTGAATTAGTTTCATCGTTGTAGAACCAGCCGCAGTACATAAAATCAAAAGTACTGCCAAAGAGAAAATCTTCTGTTGTATAATCTATGGCACCGGTTCCGGCATCGCTCATATTGTCACCATCATAATCAGATGCCATAATCATCAGATATTCCCTCCCGCCAATAGAAGTGGTATCTGGCATCCAGGTTTGATCGTATACATCTGATGCAATATCTTCAACAAAACAGACATTAAGTTGTCGATCGTCATCAATATCCCAGGCTTGGAAAGGACATAAATAGTATCCCTGATAACCATAACTTGGAGTCCCGCCTCTAAGATAATTATAAGCCCGTTGTCCCGACACGTCTGGATTATCCGTAAATCGTAACTCTACATTAGAGAAAGGTTCGGTGTTGCTTTCAGGATCAAGAAACCCGCCCCAGAAATTTATTCCAAAATCAACACTATTGCCATAATATGTTCCACCCCAATTAACCGGCTGAAGCCAACATTGATCGTTAGGTTCAAAGTAAACATCACTTAATTTACCATAATTGGTAATCCGCGTTTCAAACGAACTACAGGCCACATATTCAGGCGGATCTTCAGGGCTTTCTGAATCCAGCATATTTTTTAATTTTAATAACGATGTTAATCTATCTGAGCCAATACTGGCCCCAAGCTTCAAAACCAATTGCTGAACATCTCCCGGATTAAAGGTCACCGGTCCGAAGTTTGCCATTAATCGTCGGTCGGCAGGTCTGGAATCAAGCCATCCTGTTCCGGTAATCGGATCTCCGGCGTAGTAATATTTTGTTTGAGTCCCAAGATCATCATATGGCGGTGTATTTGGATCTCCTCCACTCGCGCTTTTGGAATCATTTCCCATCATGTAGCCATACATCTCTTCCGGGTTATCCGGATCGGTGCCGTTTATAAAGATGCTAAATGATGTCATACCTATATTTTTGAAATCCACAAGCGGTTTACTATCAAAATCGGCCACATCTCCCGGCGATGGAACAACCGGACTGGAAATTACTTTTCCGCCCCATGCCGGAGGATTAGAGCTGTAAACAGCATCATTATTGGTTGCGTTATAACAGAAAAACATATCGTAAGTCGTGTCACAACCGACGAAATCGTCGGAGGCTCCGCCTAAATCAGGATCGACCCAAAATGATACATAAAAATCTTCAATTACATTAACGCTTCTATTAAAAAAGAGATATTTAACATATACCGCATCTGCTTCGCCGGGAACATCCGAAGCCCAGACAGTCTGATGGATTTCGACACCTAAAGAATCGGTTGCACCTCCATATAAACTATAAGTATGTGTCCCGCCATCGTTATAAACAGACCAGAAAGTTTGATCACCCAGAAGTAACGGCTTATTCATATCATCAACTGGGGCACCAAGAGCTTTTGGCCAATTATCATAATCGGGATCACCGGGTCCGGATGAGGCGTCTATTTTATATACTTTGTACGATGGGTCATCGGGCAACTTTCCTCCGGTTGCATCGGTTGGCCCGGGCCAATATTCAGACTCAAAAGCCCCGACAGCGACTCGAATTTCGCCATCCACTTTGCCGCCAATCATAATACCGGCAGAATAAAGCACGGACGGAGTTGTATTTATATCATTGATGTTACCGTTATATGGATAATAAAAACCGTCTCTCCGGCCAAACATCAAAGATCTGTCGTCGGCAACTGAACCAACATTTGTGACAAACATCAATATATTATTGGCGTCTATATATGTTTGAACATCATTGATTCTTGTGGGTAGTTCTAAGCTCTTATATTCAGATAAAGTGCCTTTTGGCGAGTCAAATTCTCGTCCATTGGCATTAATAGAAAGAAAAATTAAAATTATCAGGTAAAACAAGACAATTTTCATTTTCATGTTATTCATTTTTTTGCCTTTCATATAGTCTGGAATCCAGGCAATCCTTTTTCATGATATTTTTCTATCAAGATACTAATGGAAATATAATATGAAGGACCAAATAGTCAAGCGGAGTTTGCCACTATATGGATATGTAAAGTTGCATAACCGACCCACAAAATAAAAAAGGCCGGTCCGATTAAGGACCACCCAGAGTAAATAGCCGGTAAATTATGCCATGGGAGCGAGGCCGGGTGGCCTACACTTTGGGGCTTGTTGAAAAAGTATCAAACTGTTGCGCCAGTTCTTGCACCTCATTTATGAGGAGTGTGAACTGACGCCTATATAACATGTTATATGGCAGGTCACAATCCTCGCAAGCGAGAATCAAGACCTGCCATAACGAATATGGGTTTATCAACAAGCCCTTTAGTGCGGGTTTTAAAACATTTTCGCAATCAAACCGGTGTTAATTAGTATCCTCCTTCTCAATTGCATGACTTATAACGAGGTGAATTATATCTGTTAGTGAATAAAGTGCTTATGAGCGGGTGGTCAGAATTAACATCAAGTTGGTAGTTTTTTCTCAAAAGTGAAGGAACGAACCCATTTTGCTGTAATTACATGAGGGTGATAAAGTTATACGGGGCTTTCCCTAACAAACACTTCAGATTTTATGAGGTTTGGCCGAAAATAAATACTAGAGGTTTGAACCAAACGATTAACCAACCGGGGGTTATTTTAAATTAAATGGAAGATTTTTCCTGGCCATTTCATCTACGGTTTTTTATAGCGCTGGCGCTGTCATTTTTAATTGGACTGGAACGCGAGAGTTCTGGGAAGACTAAGGAAGGCCGAATTATTGCCGGTGTTCGTACTTATTCGATCATTGGTATCTTCGGTTTCGGATGTGCCTGGCTTTCAGATGTTGGTGTAACCTGGGTGGTCCCGGTCGGGCTTTTATCCCTGAGCGCCCTGGCTCTGTCCGGTTATCAGACTAAAGTTAAAACCGGGCGTTTTGGCTGGACCAGCGAGATAATGGCACTTCTCACTTTTGTTATTGGTGCGCTTTGTCTATTGGGAGATATCTGGGTTCCGATGGCACTTGGAATTATTGGCACCTTTTTATTATCAGAAAAATCGAAACTTGAAAACTATGTCGAACATCTCGATCAAACCGAATTTCTGGCGGTCATAAAATTTCTTTTGGTAGCATTGATCATCCTGCCGGTATTGCCAGATAGAGAATATTTCGAGTTTCAATTAAATCCTCGTAAAACATGGCAAATAGTTGTTTTGGTTTCATCGGTCGGTTTTATCGGGTACTATCTATCCAAAAAATTTGGGCACAAAGTCGGTCTCTGGCTCTCTGGTCTTTTGGGTGGAATTGTTTCATCCACGGCAGTTACAATCGCGGTTGCTCGAGTTGTGCGCCAATCACCCGAAAAAGGTGTGACCGCTCTGCAGGCTTCGATTTTGGCAAGTAGCGTGATGTATTTAAGAATAATGGCCCTTATTTGGATTCTCCGGCCCGACTTCCTTCATTTTATCTGGTGGAAAGGATTAGTCTTATTTGGTATCGGAGCAGTATTGGCGGTAACTACAACTGAGAAATCATCAAATAATAACAATAATTCTATTAAAACACTGCAAAACCCATTTGAGATAAAACCGGCCATGATATTTGCCGTTTTGTTTGTAATCTTATCAGTCGCAACAGTTTTGGTCGAAAAATATTATGGCGATGTCGGTCTCTTGGTGCTCGCCGGGATTATTGGTATCACCGATATCGACCCGTTTATTCTCTCGTTAATAAATCAAACGGTCCATGTCGAAACGCTGATGAGTATGGCAATTCTGCTTTCTATGATGAGTAACACACTGGCCAAAGGATTTTATTTTACAGCTATCGCCAAAGGATTTCACAAACAGACTCTGATACGTTACGGTATCTGGGCAATTTTGCATATCCCGCTTCTTTTTATCTAATTTTTTCAATTTTCTTTCTAAAAATTCACAACAATCAGCTTTTAAAATCGTCTATTTAGTTTAGGCAAAGGAAAGGACAATAAATTTTGCAACTTTTAAACCTCGGGAGAGATGTATGAATCACAAGTCCCCTATTCAAACTATCACCTTAAACCTCATTCTGATTCTGTTGATACTGGGAATATCCAGCCTTTCGGCACAGACTATTCCAGAACGATCAGAAATCGAAGACAAATACAAATGGAACGTGTCCGATATTTACCCTGACTGGGAAACCTGGGAACAGGGAATGGTCGATCTTGAAAATAAAATGAACGAGTTCAAGGCTATGGAAGGTACCCTTTCCAGTGGACCGGATAAGGTTGCCAAGGCTTATAAGCTTAGCGATGAACTCGATATTATTGCCTATAAAGTTTATCGTTATCCGCAACTTCAATCAAGTTTGAATAATCGTGATAATGATGCCGCTGGCAAACTTCAGCGAGTGGGCGCTCTATATGCACAGTTCGGCACCGCCACTGCCTGGTTTAGTCCGGAGCTTTTGGCTATTGAGTGGGATACAATGTCAAAATGGCTCGATGAATTTGACGGGCTGGTACCATATCGTTTTCCGATTGAAGACGCCTACCGTCAGCAGAAACATGTTTTATCAGAAGATAAAGAGCGACTTCTCTCATATTACACCCGTGTTAATGCCGCTCCGGCCGACGCTTATAACGCTTTGTCAACAGCCGATATAAAATATCGCGATGTTACCTTATCAGATGGTACCGTTACCACTCTGACATCGGGGAACTATCGTAATATTCTGGCCAAAAATCCGAATCAGGCAGATCGTGCGGCGGCTATGGAAATTTATTATGCAACATTTGCCGATAATGCCAACTCATATGCCTCTCTTTATAATGGTATCTTACAATCAGACTGGGCAGGAGCTCAGGCACGAAATTATAATACCTGTCTTGAGGCGGGACTTGATAATTATAATGTTCCGGTTGATGTTGTCGAAAATCTTATAAAATCTGTCCGAAAAGGTTTGGGACCTCTGCACCGATACCATAATATCCGTAAAGAAGCGCTTGGTCTTGAAGAGTATCATAACTATGACGGCAGTTATCCGATTGTTGATTATAACCCGACATATGAATACGATGATGTTGTCGATTGGATAATCAATTCGGTCAAACCGCTTGGCAAAGATTACCAGAAAAAACTTAGAGAAGGTTTTAAAAGCCGCTGGGTCGATGTTTATGAAACGCCAAATAAAAGCACCGGTGCCTATTCGGCCAATTGCTACGGGGTGCATCCTTTTATTCTGATGAATTATAATAAGACCCTCAGCAATGTTTTCACATTGGCCCATGAATTCGGTCATGCTTTGCATACTGTGTTGTCAAATGAAACCCAGCCAAAAGCAACGGCATCATACACCCTTCTTGGCGCTGAGGTTGCTTCGGCAGTTAATGAGGGTTTGCTGATGGATTATATGGTCGAAAAATCGAATGACCCACTGGAACGTGCCTATCTGCTTTTACAGGCGATTGATGATCTCGAAGGTGTTTTCTACACCCAGGTACAGTTTGCCGAATACGAAGTTGAGGCGCATCGGATGGTGGAGCGAGGAGAACCAATTACTGCTGAAAGTTTATCGGCTTTGTACTCACGTATTCAAAGTGAATATTATGGTGATATTATTACCCAAGATTCACTCTACCAGTACACCTGGACCAGGATAAGCCATTTTTATGAGGTCCCGTATTATGTGTATCAATATGCCGCCTCGTTTGTTGTCGCAGCTCAGATTTTAGATGATATCAATTCCGATGACAAATCGGTAAGGAAAAATACTATTAAAAAATATATGACTTATCTGAAATCAGGCGGTAATGGATATGCGATTGACATGATGAGTGAAGTCGGAGCTGATCTGACCGATCCGACCTCTTTTGATGCGGTAGTGAAGCGTATGGACAAGCTTGTCACTCAGCTTGAAGAAGAAATGGAAAAATTGTAATAATTGTTTGTCTATGGTCGTATTATTTTTGTGCTGTCGAGTCGCTGTACCCGACAGTCAGTAGGATAGACATTCTTGTCTGTCCATGTTTTGTAGGTCAACGCTCAATGAGAGTTGACAGAAAGTTTTGTCTTAGGTCACATTATAGGCAGGTGTTTATTACGCCTGCCTATTTTGTTGGCGCGGGTGCCCCGCCTCTTTAGGGGTGGGATGACCAAAGATATTTTGAATAACCCACTGCCGTTATTCATGTGGGAATTGTAGGTCAACGCTCCTTAAGAGGGTTGACGTCTTAGATTTGTCAATGAATATATTCTGTCAAGCCCCGGCAGGCCTTGACTTACATCCATCTTTTATCTTGCCATATCATCGAATAATTACTAAAGTGCGGGTGTAAATTATTAGGAAATAGTGGACTGATATCTGTAATATTGATTATGTCATTTAAATGTGTTAAAATATTAGTTGTCTCGATATTTCTTATGGCCATTTGCGGCTGTACTGTACCTGACTTTACCCCAATCTCTGAAAGTTATATTCTTCTTTCTGAGAGTAAGCAAGTTGATGATTGGGCAGTATCA